>CAUJED010000105.1:0-10233 GCA_963169535.1 Bacteroidota bacterium
TCACGTAGCCATAGCCTCCATGGATCTGCACGGCCTCCACGGTGGTCCTCATCGCGGTCTCGCTGGCGAAGAGCTTGGCCATGCTGCTCGCCTTGTCGTAGTCCATGTGGCGGTCCTTCAACCACGCGGCCTTCAGGCAGAGCAGGCGGGCGGCCTGCTATCGAGGAAGGGAAATTGCCGGGGTGAATTATTCGCCGCATATTTGCGGCGAATATCGCCCGTATTCACCGCGATCCAGCGCCCATGGCCCGATACATCTACGACCACACGAGCTGGCCGGACCTGACCTGGGACCACCATGCGATCAGTGCCGCTTTTGGGGAAGTGCGCCTGCTGCAAGGCAAGCTGATCGGCCAGATGAACACCTTGGGGTTTTCGGCCAAGGAAGAGGCCACGCTGCAGGCCTTGACGCAGGACGTGGTGAAGTCCTCGGAGATCGAGGGGGAACGGCTACCGTACGACCAGGTGCGCTCCTCCCTGGCGCGGCGCCTGGGCATCAACACGGGCGGTCTGGTGCCCAGCGGTCGCCATGTGGAAGGCGTGGTGGAGTTGTTGCTGGACGCCACCCAAAGGCATGCTGAACCCTTGACCCACGACCGACTGTACGGCTGGCACGCGGCCCTGTTCCCCACCGGGCACAGCGGGCCGTATGCCATTGATGTGGGGCGCTACCGCACCGGCGAGATGCAGGTGGTCTCCGGCCCCATGGGGAGGGAACGGGTGCACTACCGCGCGGTGCCTCCGGATCGGGTGCAGGCCGAAATGGATGGATTCCTGGCCTGGTTCAACGCCCCGGACCACCTCGATCCCGTACTGAAGGCCGCCGTCGCTCACTTCCGTTTCATCATCATCCACCCGTTCGATGACGGTAACGGCCGCATCGCCCGGGCGCTCGCCGACATGCTGCTGGCACGCAGTGAAGGCAGCGGGGAACGCTTCTACAGCATGAGCGCCCAGATCATGGCCGAACGCAAGCAGTACCATGCCGTGCTTCAGCGTGTGCAGCACAGCGCGGGCGACATCACCGAATGGATGCTGTGGTTCCTGCAGTGTCTCCGGGGCGCCATGCTGGCCACCGGGGAAAGCACCCGGCGCATCCTGCTCAAGGCCGAATTCTGGGAACGGCATGAGCACACACCGGTGAACGAGCGCCAGCGCCTGATGTTGAACCGGTTGCTGGACGGTTTCGAGGGCAAGCTGCAGAGCTCCAAATGGGCCAAGATCACCAAGACCTCCTCGGACACCGCCCTGCGCGACATCAAGGACCTGGTTGCCAAAGGCATTTTGCGCCAAGCCAACGAAGGCGGACGCAGCGTGCACTATGTGCTGATCACTCCCGGCGCGCGGTAGCTGGCTGGGATTGAACGTGGTGCGTGTGTCCCGAACCGGGGATCGAAGCCGCTCCTTCTTCCCGCATGACGCTCACGTAGCCGATCACCGCCGCGAACGTGGGAGAGATCGCTTCACGGTGCAGTGCTCCTTGCATAGCCGATAGCACCCAACATAGGGAACAGGGTGTAAGCTTCCCCAAAGTTCGGCCACTCATTCCTGGAGGTGAAGCGATCCTTGGAATGCTCCCCTGGCGGTCCCTGCCGCACCGGTACCGCACCAGCTTGAGCCCAACGGGCGCCCCTCCTACCCCTCTTTCAGCACGCTGCGGCTGATCACGATGCGCTGCACCTCGCTGGTGCCCTCGTAGATCTGGGTGATCTTGGCATCGCGCATGAGGCGTTCCACGTGGTATTCCTTCACGTAGCCATAGCCACCGTGGATCTGCACGGCCTCCACGGTGGTCCTCATCGCGGTCTCGCTGGCGAAGACCTTGGCCATGGCGCTGGCCCGGTCGTAGTTCTTGTGCTGGTCCTTGAGCCAGGCCGCTTTGAGGCAGAGGAGCCGTGCCGCCTCGATCTCGGTGGCCATGTCGGCCAGTTTGAAGGCGATGGCCTGGTGCTCGCTGATGGCCTTGCCGAAAGCCTTGCGCTCCTTGCTGTACGCCAGGGCCAGCTCGTAGGCGCCGCTGGCGATGCCCAGGGCCTGGGAAGCGATGCCGATGCGGCCACCGCTCAACGTCTTCATGGCGAAGGTGAAGCCGAAACCATCCTCACCGATGCGATTGGCCTTGGGCACCTTCACGTCCTGGAACATCAGCGTGTGCGTATCGCTGCCGCGGATGCCGAGCTTGTCCTCCTTGGCACCCACCACGAAACCGGGCATGCCCTTCTCCACGATGAGGCAGTTGATGCCCTTGTGGCCCTTGGCCGCATCGGTCTGGGCCATCACTAAGTAGGTGCTGGCCGTTCCGCCGTTGGTGATCCAGTTCTTGGTGCCGTTCAGCAGGTAGTGGTCGCCCATATCGATGGCGGTGGTGCGCTGGCTGGTGGCGTCGCTGCCGGCCTCGGGCTCGCTCAGGCAGAACGCGCCGATCACTTCGCCCTTGGCCAAGGGCACCAGGTATTTCTGCTTCTGCTCCTCGTTGCCGAACTGTTCCAGGCCCCAGCACACGAGGCTGTTGTTCACGCTCATCACCACGCTGGTGCTGGCATCCACCTTGCTGATCTCCTCCATGGCCAGCACGTAGCTGATGGTGTCCATGCCACCGCCGCCGTACTTGGGGTCCACCATCATGCCCAGGAAGCCGAGCTCGCCCAGCTGCTTGATCTCGGCCGCCGGAAACTTCTGGTCCCGGTCGCGTTCGATGACCCCGGGCTTCAGCACGTTCTGCGCGAAATCGCGGGCGGCATCGCGCACGGCGATCTGTTCTTCGCTCAATTCAAAGTTCAATCCGGCGAGGGTGGCGGTGTCTTGCATCGGGGTCATGTGATTCGGGACGGCGAAGATACGGGGTGCAAGGGATGCAGGGTACAGCGGGCTGTTGGCCGTGCGGCACATGCCGGTGGTGCAGTGAACCGCAGCATTCGTGCCCACGGTGCGGTCCCGCACGGTACGGACCATGCGGGCGTGTGCTGCCGACCGGCCGCTGCTGACCGCCCACCGCATTCTCCGCACCTTTGCGCCATGCCCACCTACACCGCGCTCGGCGTCATGAGCGGCAGTTCGCTGGACGGCTTGGACCTCGCCCTATGCACGTTCACCGTCGATGACGATGGCTGGCGTTACACGTTGGACGATGCGTACACCTTGCCTTACGAGGAGCCGTTCCGCCAGCGCCTACGGCAGGTGATGCAAGGCACGGCGCTGGAACTCACCCGGATGGACCGCGACCTGGGCGACCTCATCGGGCACGCGTGTACGGCATTCCTCCGAGGGCGGCCCGTGGACGTGATCGCCTCCCACGGCCATACGGTCTTCCACCAGCCGGACGAGGGGCTTACCCTCCAGATCGGCCATGGCGCGCGGATCGCAGCGGTCACCGGCCTGCCGGTGGTCACGGACTTCCGCACCATGGACGTGGCCCTGGGCGGGCAAGGGGCGCCGTTGGTCCCCTTGGGCGAACGGCTCCTGTTCCCGGAGCACCGGAACTTCCTCAACCTCGGCGGCATCTGCAACATCGCCCACCACGGCCCGGCGGGTGTACTGGGCTACGATGTATGCATCGGCAACCAGGCGCTCAACCTCTTGGCCGAAGAAGCCGGTCATGCGTTCGATCGGGATGGGGAGCTGGCCCGGAGCGGCACCGTGGACAACGCGCTACTCGAACGGTTGAACGCCCTCCCGTTCCACCAGGTGCCACCGCCCCGGTCCTTGGGACGGGAGTGGTTCGAGGCGGAGGTGCGTCCGCTGATCACCGATGCCACCCTACCGCTGCGCACGCGGCTGCGCACCGTGGTGGAGCATATCGCCATGATGATCGACCGATCGTTCACCGACCGGACAAGCAGCCTACTGACCACCGGTGGCGGCGCGCACAACGGCTTCCTGGTGGAGCGGCTCAACGCACGGCTCGACCACCGGGTGGTGGTGCCCGAGAAGCGCCTGGTGGATTTCAAGGAAGCCCTGATCTTCGCCATGCTCGGTGTGCGGCGGCTGCGGGCGGAGAGCACCGCGCTGGCGGATGTGACCGGTGCCACGGCGGAAAGCGTGGGCGGCGCGTTGCATGCCGGAAGACCCGGACGAGCCAATTAACACCTCCCAACGGATAACCCGACCGTGCGGGTCCAAGGTCCGCCATGGCCCGGTCTACCTTTGCCCCATTAGGTAGACGGTACATGCGTGAAGCTTTGCGGCGCTTCGAGGAGCGCGCCCCCGAGATCGTGTTCGAGTGGAACGATGCCCCCACCGGTGCCCGTGGCTGGGTGGTGATCAACAGCCTGCGCGGCGGCGCTGCCGGCGGCGGCACCCGCATGCGCAAAGGCCTGGATAAGCGCGAGGTGGAAAGCCTGGCCAAGACCATGGAGGTGAAATTCACCGTGAGCGGACCGGGCATCGGCGGCGCCAAGAGCGGCATCGACTTCGACCCGACCGACCCACGGAAGAACGCCGTGCTGGACCGCTGGTACAAGGCCGTGATGCCGCTGCTGAAGACCTACTACGGTACCGGCGGCGACCTGAACGTGGACGAACTGCACGACGTGATCCCGATCACCGAGCGTTACGGACTGCGCCACCCCCAGGAGGGTGTGGTGAACGGCCACATCGGCACGCAGGAGGAGGTGAAACTGCAGGCCATCGCCCAACTGCGGGAGGGCGTGAGCAAGGTGGTCATGGACACGGCCTACGCACCCGTTGCGGGCCGATATGCCGTGGCCGACATGATCACCGGTTGGGGCGTGGCCGAAAGCGTACGGCATCACTACCGGGTCTACGGCGGCGAGCTCGAGGGCAAGCGGGTCATCATCCAAGGGTGGGGCAATGTGGCTGCGGCGGCCGGGTATTACCTGGCGCAGCGCGGAGCACGCATCGTGGGCATCATCGACCGCCATGGCGGCACCATCCGCCCGGAAGGCTTCACGGCCACCGAAGTGCGCACCCTGTTCACGGACAAGGCCGGCAACGCGTTGCGGATCCAGGACATGCTGCCCTTCGAGGAGGTGAACGCCCGGATCTGGGACCTGGGCGCGGAAGTGTTCCTGCCGTGCGCCGCCAGCAGGCTGGTGACCCAGAACCAGGTGGACCGCCTGGTGTCCGCGGGATTGGAAGTGATCAGCAGCGGTGCCAACGTGCCCTTCGCCGACCCGCAGATCTTCTATGGCCCCATCGCCGAGCACGCTGATGGCCGGGTGAGCGTGATCCCCGATTTCATCGCGAACTGCGGCATGGCCCGTGTTTTCGCCTACTGCATGCGACCGGGGAACACCCTCACGGACCAGGCCATCTTCGAGGACGTGAGCACCGTGATCGGCCAGGCCTTGGAGGCCTGCCATCGCCGGCATCCGCAACGGCATCACCTCACCCGCACGGCGTTCGAGATCGCCTTGGAGAAACTGAACTGACAATTTCGCACGGTACCCCCGCGTTCATCCCACAACCTGCAACCATGCCCTTCGAACTCTTCGCCCAGATCCAGGATGCCTCGGAATCGGCACGCCAGCTGCTGGACACCACCACTGCGGCACCGATCGTTCCTCAGGAAACCACCCTCTCCATTTGGGAGCTGATCAAGATGGGTGGATGGTACATCATGGGTCCACTGGCCCTGATGTCCTTGGCGGCCACCTACATCATCATCGAACGGATGATGGCGATCAACCGGGCGTTGCGCGACGAGAAGGACTTCATGGCCCGCTTGCGCGACTATATCCGTGAGGGCCGTACCGACAGCGCGAAGAACCTGTGCCAGAGCACGAACACCCCGGTGGCCCGGATGTTGGAGAAGGGGATCAGCCGCATCGGCAAGCCCTTGAAGGACCTCGAGGTGAGCATCGAGAACCAGGGCAAGTTGGAGGTGTACCGGCTCGAGAGCGGCCTGCCGATCCTGGCCACGGTGTCGGGGGCCGCGCCCATGCTGGGCTTCCTGGGCACGGTGGTCGGTATGGTGGTGACCTTCCACACCATGGAGGTGAGCGGTGCCGGGGTGGAACTGAGCCAACTGAGCGGCGGTATGATGCAGGCCATGATCACCACGGTGGCCGGTTTGATCATCGGCATCCCCGCCTACATCGGGTATAACCTACTGGTGGCGCGGGTGAACAAGGTGGTGCAGAAGATGGAGGCGCGCAGCATCGAATTCATGGAGGTCCTCGAATCGCCCGCCAAGTGATCGTGCACCGTGCGGTTGCGTAGCAGTAATAGGATCGACGCGGGCTTCAGCCTGAGCAGCATGACCGACCTGGTCTTCCTGCTGCTCATCTTCTTCGTGATCATCAGCACCATGGTGAGCCCCACCACGCTGCCGGTGGACCTGCCGATCAGTGCGAACAAGACGAAGGAGAAGCCGCGGGTGGGGGTGCGCATCGATGCCGACGGCGCATTCAGTGTGAACGACATGCCCACCGACCCGGCCGACCTCGAAGGTGCGTTGAAGGACAAGATGGCCCTGTACGCGGCGAAAGAACCCAGCGTGCTGATCCATGTGGACCAACGGGTGCCAGCGGGGGTCACGGTGGGAGTGATGGAGATCGCCAAGCGCAACAACTGGAAAGTGATCATCGCCACACGCCCGAAGTGAACCATGGCCATACGCAGTACCCATAAGGTGGACGCGGGCTTCAGCCTGAGCAGCATGACCGACCTGGTCTTCCTGCTGCTGATCTTCTTCGTGATCGTGAGCACCATGGTGAGCCCGTTCGCGTTGCCGGTGGACCTGCCGAAGAACAAGGTCACCAGCAGTAAAAGCGAACCCAAAGTGGTCGTGCGGCTGGTGGACGCGCAAGGGGGCACCATCAACGGCAACCCGGTGGACCTGAACGGCATCGAGGGTGCATTGGTCGCGGAGATGGCGAAGCATGCCGAGAGCGACGCGATCGTATTGAGCGTAGCCCAGGAAGTGCCTACCGGGCGCATGGTGGATGTATTGAACATCGCCAAGACCCATAAGTGGCGGATCGCACTGGCCGCAGCGCCCACTCCACCCGGCGAACCCGTAACACCGGCGCCATGACCACCGCCGCACTTCAGCCGCACGAACGACGCGACCGGGCCACGAGCCTGATCACCACCCTCGTGGTGCATGCGCTACTGCTGATCCTTTTCCTCTTCGTCGGACTGAAACAGTTCGACCCGCCGTTGCCCGAAGAGATGGTGGAGGTGGCCATGGCCGACTTCGGCACCACGGACGATGGCGGTGGCAACACGCCCACCCCGGACCCCGGCGGACAACAGAGCGCGGCACCGGTGGTACCCGAAGAGCACGAGAATGTGGCGACCGAGGAGAACAGCGAGGTGGAGGTGGTGAAGCCCAAGAAACCCAAACCGAACCCCAAGCCACAACCGGAGAAACCCAAGGAGCCGAAGGTGGATTCGCGCTTGACCAACGCGCTGAACAACTGGAACAAACCCGGCCAACAACCGGCCGATGGCCCCGACAACAGCAAGCCCGGTGATCCCGGAACACCCGATGGCAGACCCGGAGGGCTCGGTGCCATGCGCGGTGATGGGTGGGAGCTTCGTGGCGGCGGCCGTGGCCTGGCACGGGGGCCTGACCTGAGCGAACGACCAGAGCTGCAGAACGCCACCTGGGTGGAGGTGAAGGTGATCGTGGACCGCGAGGGTAATGTGCTCCGTGTCTCGGTGGCCAACACCGGGACTTCGGAGGTCTCCATCCAGAACGTGGCGCTCCGCGCGGCCAAGACCTGCCGTTTCGTAGCGTTGCCCAATGGCCCACCGGAGCAGGCGCACTACATCCGGCTGCGCTTCTTCCCCGGATAACGATGGACTACCAGGAAACACTCGCGTACCTCTACGCGCAGCTTCCCATGTTCCAGCGTATCGGCAAGGCCGCCTACAAAGCGGACCTCGCCAACACCCATGCGCTGATGGATCTCACCGGGCATCCGGAGCGCGGCCTGCGGTGCGTCCACGTGGCCGGCACCAATGGCAAGGGCAGCACCAGCCACCTGATCGCCAGTGTACTCCAGGAGGCCGGATACAAGGTGGGGCTGCACACCTCGCCCCATCTGAAGGACTTCCGTGAGCGGTTCAGGATCAACGGGCAGGTGATCCCCGAGCACGATGTGGTACGCTTCGTGGAACGCTTCCGCGCTGGTTTCGAGCCGGTGCAAGCCTCCTTCTTCGAGTGGGGTGTGGCCTTGGCACTATGGTGGTTCAGGGAGGAGCAGGTGGATATCGCGGTGATCGAGACCGGCATGGGCGGCCGGTTGGACAGCACCAACGTGATCACCCCGGAAGTGAGCGTGATCACCAACATCGGCTGGGACCACACCGACTTCCTCGGGCACACCCTGGAAGCCATCGCGGCGGAGAAGGCAGGGATCATCAAACCTGGCGTACCCGTGGTGGTGGGCGAGGCTTCCGGCAGTGTCGCCGAGGTGTTCCGCACCACGGCCGCACGTTCGGGTTCGCCGTTCATCCTGGTGGACCAGGAAGCGCCTCTCCCCTTTCCCAGCGCGCTCTGCGGCAGGCACCAGGAGCGCAACGCACGCACAGCCGCCGCCGCGCTCGCACAGCTCCGCGAAAGAGGCTGGAGGATCTCCGATACGCACCAGCGCCATGGGGCACGGAACGTGGTGCACAACACCGGACTTCAGGGCCGTTGGCAGGTCCTGGGCGATACGCCCCTCACCATCGCCGACGTGGCCCACAACGTGGACGGCATCCGCGTGGTGAAGCAGGTGCTCGAATGCCAGCCCTACCACGCGCTCCACATCGTACTGGGCATGGTACACGACAAGGACCTGGGCCCTGTACTGACCGAGTTGCCGAAGAACGCCATCTATTATTTCTGCAAAGCCGCGATACCGCGCGGGCTGGACGCCACGGAACTGCAGCGCCGTGCCGCCGAACATGGCTTGCGGGGAACGGCGTACACCAGCGTGGAGCAAGCCTACCACGCCGCCTGCCGCCAAGCCGCCCTCAACGACCTGGTGTTGGTCACGGGGAGCGTATTCGTTGTGGCCGAGGTTATTTGATCGGTTCCACTATATTTGCCGCCCCTTAGCGCCCCTCGAGGTTCAAAGGATCGTTCTTTCGCACCGGAAAACATGGAGGCATAGCTCAGCTGGTTCAGAGCATCTGCCTTACAAGCAGAGGGTCGCTGGTTCGAATCCGGCTGCCTCCACCACCTTCCCCTGGGACCTTAGCTCAGCTGGTTTAGAGCGCATGCTTCACACGCATGAGGTCGATGGTTCGAATCCATTAGGTCCCACCCTTACAGCCACAAGCCCTCCGAGCATTTCGGGGGGCTTGTCATTTTTGGGGCGGGGTGAATGACCGCGCGAATGATGCCACTCGAGCATCCCGTACCAGCCGATCGGCCCGCTCTCTTTCCCCATGCCTTCTCCGAGCGGTCTATTCGGTAGCCCCGGCCCTCGGTAGCTTCACCCCCTGCGGCCACGCCTTCGATCTTTCAACAGCCCCCCGGATCGGCCGGTGAAAAGATGGCCGCGCAGCTTCGGCCGCTATTGAAGGACCGAAGGATGAACGGGGCGGAACACGGACATGAGGAGCAGCAAAGAGCCTCTCCGTCCCGTTGCGGGAACGAAGGAGCCGTCGCACGACCCGACCTACACGCCGTTCCCGGGCCGTAGTTTTCGCCGCCATGGAACGGACCTCACCGCCCGACCCTCGCGCGCCGCGCCGTGCGGTGGTGATCGGCGCGGGTTTCGCGGGCATCGCGGCCGCGGCCACGCTGGCCCGGCACGGCTTCGCGGTGGAGGTGTTGGAGAAGAACGATGGCCCCGGCGGACGTGCCGGTGTTTGGCGTGAAGGTGGTTTCACCTTCGACATGGGGCCCAGCTTCTACTGGATGCCGGAGGTGTTCGAGCGATTCTTCGCGGCCTTCGGCACACAGGCCCGTGAGCACTATGAGCTGCGTCGGCTGGACCCCTCCTACCGGATCGTCTTCGGACCAGGCAACGAACTGACCCTGCCCGCCTCGCGCAAAGCCCAGCGCCAGCTGTTCGAATCCCTCGAACCCGGTGCGGCCGCTGCCAGCGATCGGTACCTTGCCGAGGCCCGTGTGAAATACGACCTCGGCATGGGTGATCTGGTCTACCGGCCATCGCTCTCGTGGCTCGAGTACGCACACCTCGGCATGCTCCGAGGACTCCTGCGCACCACCGTGTTCCGTTCGCTGCGAAGCCATGTGGCCGACCACTTCACGGACCACCGCCTGCGCTCGCTGATGGAGTTCCCCGCGCTCTTCCTTGGCGCCACGCC
>CAUJED010000106.1:0-23890 GCA_963169535.1 Bacteroidota bacterium
TGCGCCAGCGCTCGCTCTCCTGCTTCACCTTCAGCACGTGCTCTTCGGGGAGGTCCTCGATCACAGCCTTGGCCGCCTCGAAGTTCTGTTGCTGCAGGTAGGTGAGCGCCTCGGCATAGCGCGCGGCCGGGGTGCGGATCAGCTGCCACACGCCGCGCAGGCTATCCACATGTTCCACGCTATCGGTGCCGAAGTATTCCAGAAGGAGGTTGGCGTTCTGGGTCATTTCCCCATGGTCATGCGCCAGATTACCCTCCAGTTCGGTGCGGAACGTTTTGGTCTGCCAGCTCGCCTCCACACTGGCCACCAAGTTCGCGGGCATCGGTGGTTCGGCTTTGATCACGAGGAATTCAAGAAAGCCCTCGCTCTTAGTGGCATCGGGGTTGGCGATACAGATCTCGGCCTTGATGGCCATGGGAAGGATGGGCTTCATCATCATCTCCTCCAACACTTCCACCGTGAGGAAGGGGCTCTTCTGCAGCAGGCTGGTGCGTAGCAGCCACACTTCTTCGGGCCAACTTGCCACCACCTCCTCCACCAGTTCGTCCGTACTACCCCCATCCAACAAGGTCTTGTGCAGGTACTTGTTGGCCACGTACACATCACGATGCTCCATCAAGCCGCTCATCAACGGCTCTCGCCGCGGTGGATAGGGATAGGTGAAAATGACCCGTCGCGAAGCGCAGTTACCCTCTGGTCGGTTGACGGGTGTTCCGTTGGAGTTGTTGGTGACAAGCGCCCCACCGGGAGGATCCACGTGAATGGGCTGGTGTGGAGCTTCTGGCGCTTTCCACCAGTAGGTAAGCACGTTTGCAGGATAGTTCGTATTACGAATGTCCCAATTCCCGGACAACCGATCGAACGCATTGTCAGGCGCGCGGAAAAGTTTGCCTTGATGGGTGCGAATTGTCTGCTCTGGCTCAGTTGCTTCGTCATCGACCTGCCTGCTCCAAAGATTAGTCCCGTTGTCCGCATTGGTATTGCATTGGAAGTGCAACCCGATGTAGCTCCGGTTGCTCGGGTCCGCACAAACACCTTCCCCGATGTAGGCCGCATCAAGGCCGCTGGCGGTGTTCCGGAACACCATGTCGCTGTGATCGCCGCTGTAGCCCACCACCAAACCCTCCGTCGGCGCGGATCCGCTGCGTTCAAAGCGGTTGTCATCCACGATGAACCCATAACCAGTGGTTGAGAACACACCACGGTGAAATCCAAGGAAACCAGGATCAAAATCGCCAGACATCGTAGCTACGCCATTTCCTCCAACCTCGAACCTCGAATTCACGACCTTGAAGCCAACGACACCTTCGCTGTACACCCCGCAGATGTTGTCGGTGAAGGTGGTGTTATCCACCTGGAAGCTGCGGTTGCTGGCGCCCTCCAACGCATGGATACCGTGATCAAGTCCGGTGAAGGTGGTCCGCTGAACGATGGTACTGGGACAATCTGCTGGAACGGGCGGCGGCCCCTGGCAAAGTCCTTTCACTTTGTAGTTGGCGTCCAACGAATGGATACCATAACCCAGTTTAGCACTTTCAGTGATGGTGGTCTGTTCATTCTTGAACGTGCAGCCGGAGAAGACGATGCCACTAACGCCGGACATGCGCACATGCTCGCGGAAGTCATCCCCACCGGGCAGCGCATCGGTCACGGTGAAGGTGGAGTTGATGAACGAGGAGCGGTTGGAAGCGGGCACGTTGGTAGTGGACCCGAAGTTCATGTAATCCGCGATCACCACGCCTTGCTGGCAATTGCGCATGGTTCCATTCACCATGCGGATGACGCCACCTTCGGCGTCCTCGGCAAGCGGGTTGTTCAACATCGCTCCCACGAGCGCATTCTCGATCACCCCGCCATTACGCAGTTCAAGATAGCCTTGGTGCAGCGTGGGGCGGTATTGCCCCCCGACGAAGCCACCGCTTTGGTTCATGGCGCTGTTGCCCCAAACCTGAACTCCGCCCCAATACTCACCACAGGAGTTGGTGAGGGTACCGCCGTTCACGATCAGCTGGGCTCCAGGTTCGACGATCAGGTAGGTGCCTGGAGCGAAATTGGCGGTGCTGGTGATGGTGAGGGTGGAACCGTTGGTGATGCGGACGGTCTGCGCAAGGTTGCGGTGGAACGACCACGTCGTGTTCTCGTCGATAACAAGATGGACCGAGGGTTGTTCGGCCAGGTCGCTCTCCCAAAGGCCACGTCCGTAGGTGCCTGCCCGGATCTTGCCTGCGCAGTAATTGATGTCGAGGTCACGGACCTGGACGTTGGGGAGATCGGCGAAGTAGGGTTGCCAATCCGTTGTACGGGTGCGGTAGTAGACCCCGATATCCATCGCAACATAAATACCCTCATCAGTTCCGGATTGAAGCACGAGATCATTGATCGGCAGGTTGGGGAGTGCATTGTTCGGGTCCCAGTTGGTCCAAGTTTCGCCGCGATCACTGGAGGCATAGACTTTGAGGTCGGGTTCATATCCTGAGAAGCTGATGAAGATGCGGTCTTCATCAACATTGGAAACTTCAAGGCCCGTGATCTCCAGCGGAGTTGTATTGAAGGCCTCAGGCATTGGACATTCCTCGAACCGAGTAGAAGGACCTCCAAGTGGATGGATCACCCCATTCCCATCCAAACGGGAACGGAAAAGTCCAGACCTTGAACCTGCTGGAGGACAGTCCCCCAAGTTCCCTGAAGTGGAGAAGTAGATCTTATTGGGATCCGACGGAGCGATGACGAATTTTCGTTGCCCCTGACCGACACAGGCGTCCTGAAACCAATTGGCGATACCGGTATTGTTGTCCATATCGGGCTGGATCTGGGAGAGTCTCCCAAAATCATCCCCATCTGTAGGAAGCGTTTCAATATTTTCCTCATACCAGCAGTCGGCCGCGCCGATGAACCATTGGCCGGTTTCGGGTCTGAAGTCCATCGGCGGGATCTCATCTGCACCCCAAATGCCACAAATACCATGGAAGGTCGGGCAATCATCACAAGGGGTGTTATTGTCTATGCAGAGCTGAGGATAAGCCTGCATGTAGTTGTAGTCGGTACTACTGGTAAAGTCAGCCAACCATTTCATGAAACGGCTTCTGTAGTTGTATTGCTGCGTCCATGCCTTGCGGCCATCTGGCGAGAACTTCACCGCGCCTCCGTCGGCACCCTGAATGATCCTCCAAGCGACCGTGCCATTTTGGTCATCCAGGAGGTTGTTGCCTTCGTCCTGATTACCAGCAAGCACTTCATGCTTATTGGTGGGCGAGGACGCGATCGCCAGCATGGTTCCTACGGCGAGCCCGTTGTTCTTTGACAACCATGTGAAGTTGGATGTGGTCACTCCATCCACATTGGCGGTCATGCTCAGTCCACCATCATGGCCTACCCACAACTCAGCACCGTTCGGCGAGAACTCCATGATATGGATATCATCGTGAACGACTGACGTGTTCGCGATCGAATTGATCGTAGCGCCTCCGTTCTGGGTGATCTTCGGTCGATATCCGCTCAGTGCGACCCTGTCCGCGACAGTGGGTGATGCCGCCAAGGCCATCCATACATCCGCACCATAACCTTGTGCGATCGTACCTGCAACCGACCATTGCTCCATTTGAGGATCAAAACGACAGAGTTTGTGAAGGTCTCCCGGTGCATTCTCCTCCAATATGCTCTCCCCGTAAACAGAAACGTACAATGCACCCTGCACCACAGGACTCAAGTCGACATTCACTCGACTGACCTGATAGTCTGCCGGAAACATGCTCAGCAGATCAAAACTGGTGATCGATGTAAGGCTGCTCCAGGTTGCACCAAAATCCTGTGACCGATAAACATCCGTCGCTGAAGCGTACACAATGTTCGCCGCGTTCGGATCGAACACGATATTCTTCCACCAACCGGAGTCCTCGGAAAAGGCCAACGTCCAGGTCGGCTGAGGAGAAGAAGCATTCGTACAGCGGAAAATGCCTTGGGTCGTTGCACATAGAAGATGATCAGGCTGCCCTGGTTCCATCTCCAACGCCCTCATCCCCACGAAATCGTAAGGCTGTTGAATAAGCCCATCGTTGATCGGAGTCCAGGATGCCCCGCCGTTCGTCGTTCTATAAACACCAGCGCTGACGCCCTTGTCACTATCCACGTTTCCCGTGGCGATGTACATGATATCACCATTTGTCGGATGTATCGCGATGTCAGTGACACTTGAGATGGGCGCGAGAAAGTCGGTCATCGGCGTCCATGAAGCCCCCCGGTTGGTGCTCTTGAACAATCCGCCGAAAGCCGAGCCCGCGAATAAGGTGTTGTTCGTCTCGTAATTCGGATGGAAGGCAATACAGTGGACCTGTCCTGTTCCCCGAGCCGAGTGCGGACCTGCCGGCGTGTCGAAAGGGCCTAACGGTATCCAGTTCGACTCACGCTGTCCATCACGCTGCATGCCCACTATCCAAGCCCGGTAGTCGGCCATGGCGCGTCCTGCTAAATTGATATCACCAGAGGGATACAGTCTCGGTCTCCAAAAAGCAATAGTGCGTGAGTGACGATTGAGATCCGAACCTTCCTCTTCTGCATGAAGAAAATTCGACCCACTCTCCAAAAACTGTTGGTGCCATTGGAAGAGGTCATCCTCCGGTCCAAAGTTCGATTGGGCATGCAGCATGTTCCCGTGCAACATTCCGACACAGATGAACGAAAGTGTGAAGAGCGGTTTAGTGATCGTCAACTTCTTTATGATCGAAAGTTGTTGGTGATATGGTGCCGAAGCAAGATCGAACAGGTCCTTCCTGAGTTAAACTTAGTTCACGTTGATCCAATATTCAAAGAATGCCATGGATTCGTTGGAAATGATATAGTCAACGTCCATCACAGACCAGCAAGGTCACGTCATCCTCACCCCGCCCAGCCCTCCCGATCCAAGCTGCGGTATTGAATGGCCTCGGCGAGATGCTCCGTGCGGATATCCGGGCTACCAGCAAGGTCGGCCACGGTACGGCTCACTTTCAGGATGCGGTCGTAGGCCCGTGCGCTGAGGCCAAGGCGCTCCATCGCCTTTTCCAGCAATGCCTTGCCAACGTCATCGATACGGCAGATCTCCCGCAGTTCCTTGCTGCCCATTTGGGCATTGCAATGGATCTTCTTGCCGGCATAGCGCTCCTGTTGAAGACGTCTCGCCACGATCACGCGTTCGCGCATGTCGGCACTCTTCTCACTGTGCCGCTCGGCGCTCAATTCGGTGAACGGTACTGGCGTCACCTCGATGTGGATGTCGATGCGGTCCAGCAACGGACCACTCACCTTGTTGAGGTATTTCTGCACCACACCCGGCGCGCAGACACAATCCTTGTCGGGGTGATTGTAGTAGCCGCATGGACAGGGATTCATCGCGGCCACGAGCATGAAGCTGGCCGGATACTCCACCGTGAAGCGCGCGCGGCTGATCGTGACCACTCGATCCTCCAAGGGCTGGCGCAACACCTCCAGCACCTGGCGCTTGAACTCGGGCAGTTCGTCCAAGAAAAGTACGCCGTTGTGTGCCAAGCTGATCTCGCCGGGTTGCGGGAACGAACCACCGCCGACCAAGGCCACATCGCTGATCGTGTGGTGCGGAGAGCGATAGGGACGTACGCTGAGCAGACTATCTTCCTTCTTCAACTTGCCAGCCACGCTGTGGATCTTGGTGGTCTCCAGCGCCTCGTCGATGTTGAGCGGCGGCAGGATCGTGGGCAGGCGTTTGGCGAGCATGGTCTTGCCGGCACCGGGTGGCCCGATGAGGATGAGGTTGTGCCCGCCAGCCGCCGCGATCTCGAAGGCGCGTTTGATGTTCTCCTGCCCTTTCACATCGGCGATGTCGACCGGATAACTACGGCTGCTGTTGGCGAACTCGGCTTCGATGTCGACCACGGTGGGTTGCACGGCGGGACGGCCATGGAGAATGTCGACCACCTCGCGTAGATGCTCCACACCATAGACCGTAAGCCCGGTGACGATCGCGGCCTCACGGGCGTTGGCCGCAGGCAGGATGATGCCTTTGAAGCCTTGGCGTTTCGCTTCCAGTGCGATGGGCAAGGCGCCTTTGATCGGGCGCACGCCGCCATCGAGGCTGAGCTCACCCATCACCAAGTGCGTCTCCAGCAGGTCCGGTGGTGCTTGATCAGTGGCGGCGAGCAGGCCCACGGCCAAGGGCAGATCGTACGCCGTGCCCTCCTTGCGGATGTCGGCCGGGGCCAGGTTGATGGTGACGCCTTTGCCACGCGGGAAATAAAGCCCGTTGTTGCGCAGGGCGGCATCCATGCGCTGCTGGCTCTCCTTCACAGCACTATCGGGCAACCCAACGAGGACGAAGAAGGCCCCGTTCTCCACGTTCACCTCGGCGGTGACGATGGTGGCATTGATGCCGAATACCGCGGATCCGTGGACTTTGACGAGCATGGCCTCAGTGTTCCTTGCGGCGTGGCTGGGCCAGATCGCGTTCGATGTGATCGATCAGCGCGTGGATCACCTTGATGTGCACCTCCTGCACGCGATCGGCATAGCCCTGGTGTGGCACGCGCACCTCCACGGTGCAGAGGTCGGCCAGACGACCGCCGTCCTTCCCGGTGAGGCCGATCACATGCATGTTCTTCTCACGCGCCACTTCCGCAGCGCGGAGCACGTTGGGGCTGTTGCCGCTGGTGCTGATGGCGAGCAGCACATCGCCCTCGCGCCCGTGGGCTTGCACGAAACGCGCGAACACCTGGTCGAAACCGTGGTCGTTGCCCACGCAGGTGAGGTGGCTGGGGTCGCTGATGCTGATGGCGGCGATGGGATCGCGATCGTCGCGGAAGCGGCCGGTGAGCTCTTCGGCGAAGTGCATGGCATCGCACATGCTACCGCCGTTGCCGCAGCTGATGACCTTGGCGCCCTGCTTGAGGCAGTAGCTCATGAAGGCGGCGGCGCGTTCCACGGCCTCGATGTTGGCGGGGTCGGCGAGGAAACGGCCGAGCACGTCGGCGGCTTCGCTGAAATGGGAGCGGATACGTTCGAGGCTCATCGCCTCAAAGATGGTGCAGATCGAGGAACCGGTGGCTCAAAGGCTGGCCTGGGCCCCCAGCACCTTCATGGCCTCCAGACCGCGGCGTAGGAAAGTGGCGTACTCCTGTTTGTCCGGGGTATAGCCCACCGGATCGGTGAGGAGCTTGCCATCGGGGCTCAGCAGCACGTACAGCGGCTGGCTGGCGCTCACGAAGTTCTCGGCTTGCAGCGTAGCCCATTTGTTGCCGTGGGTGATGATGGGCTTCTTGGTCCCGTTGGTGGTCTCGTGGATGAACTGTTCCTCCTTCGGCAGTTCGCGTTTATCGTCGACGTAGAGCGACACCAGGACATAATCGTTCTCGATGATCTCCCGTACCCCCTGCTCCGGCCAGACATGCTCTTCCATCTTCCGGCAGTTCACGCACGCCCATCCGGTGAAGTCGAGCATCAGCGGTTTCTGCACGGTACGCGCATGGGCCATGGCCTCTTCCAGGTCGTGGAAGGCTTCGGCCTTCTTGGGCAGCAGCCAGCTGTAGCCGGCGGGCGGTGCCAGGCCGCTCATGAGCGCGAGGGGTTTGAAGGTCTTCGCTGCTTGATCCACCCGCAGTCCGAAGGCGAGGTACCCGGTGGCGATGGTGAACAGGGCGATGAACGCCCACCGCACGGTGGAGCGGCTTTTCACGGGGCTGTCGTGCGGGAACCGGATCACGCCGAAGAGATAGAGCACGATGCCCAGCGCACAAACGACCCACACCACCATGAAGAGCTCGTAGGGCACGATGCCCCATTGCTTCACCAGGTCGGCGTTGCTGAGGAACTTGAACGCCAGGGCGATCTCCGCGAAGCCGAGCACCACCTTCACGCTGTTGAGCCAGCTGCCGCTACGCGGGAGCGAATTGAGCCAACTGGGGAAGAGCGCGAACAGGGCGAAGGGGAGCGCCAGGGCCATGCCGAAGCCACCCAGACCGGCGGTCAGCTGCCAGGCTCCGCCATCGGCGGTGAGCGCTCCGGCCAGCAAGGAGCCCAGGATGGGGCCCGTGCAACTGAACGAGACGAGCGCCAGGGTGAGGGCCATGAAGAAGATGCCGATCATGCCGCCGAACTTGGAGGCTTTCTGGTCCATGCTGTTCACCCAACTGCTGGGCAGGGTGATCTCGAAGTAGCCGAAGAAGCTCACCGCGAAGACCAGGAAGATCACGAAGAAGAAGATGTTGAGCCAGGGGTTGGTGCTGATCTCGTTGAAGATCTCCGGGTTCACCGAACCGAGCAGATGGAAGGGCAGGCTGAAGAGCAGGTAGATCCCCAGGATGAAGCCGCCATAGGTGAGGGCGTTGCGCAACCCCTTCTTCTTGTCCTCGCTGCCTTTGGTGAAGAAGCTCACCGTGAGCGGGATCATGGGGAACACACAGGGGGTGAGCAAGGCCACCAATCCACCGAGGAAGCCGAGGAAGAAGATGGACCACAACGACTTGGTCTCAGCGATGGTGGCCTCCCCGCCCTTGATGACCGGAGCGTTCAGATCCACATTGGGCAGCTTCAACTCCGCGGAGCCCGATCGTGTGGCAAGCCCTTGGAACCGCTTGTCGTTGGGATCGAAAGGCAAGGCCCCCAACTCGAAGGTACCGCTGTTCAACCCGGGCACGATGAAGTACACGGTGGCCGGCGGTAGGCACATCTCATCGTTGCAGGTCATGTACTCGAACGATCCGGTAACGGGAGTGTTCGGGTCCGCCACGGTGATGCGTTGGGAGAAGGTGGCCTGCTGCTTGAACTTCTTCACCACCATGCCGAACATCTCATCCACACCCTCGATCACCTTGGCCCCGGTCTCCGTGGGTGTACCCTCCACCACAAGGCCGGGGATGGTATCCACCTTCACCGAGGTGGGCCAGGGCCCCATGTCGCCGTAGTTGTTCAGGGAATACACCGCCCAGCCCGCCTCGATGTCCGCCACGAACGAGAGTGTCCAGGAATCACCATCAGGCCGGACCGCCACGGACCATTTCACCGGTTCCACTGCACCATCGGCAGCTGGTGGTTGTGCAAAGGCACAAAGCGAGAAGAGGCTGAAGAGCAGGTACAGGTACTTCTTCATGGATCAATGTTTCTCGGCCTCAGCGGGCATAACTACGGAGAACTTCACCACTTCCGGAGGCAGGCAGGTCTTGTCATTGCACACCATGAACTCCACCTCGCCGGACAGCGGCCCCTGTGCGCCCTTCTTCACCTCGAACCGTTGGGTGAACACCGGGTCGCCGGAATGGTAGCGCACCTGCATCTCGAAATTGGGATCGAACACCTCCTCGGGTTCGGGTTCCGTTAGCGCACCCAAGGGGATGAGACCATCGGCCGGGGAGAAACGCACCGCGGTGGGCAGTGGTCCCAGGTCGTTCTCCAGGCGGGTGGCATAGATGTGCCAACCGGGGTCCACCTGGGCGGTGAGCTCGATGGCCACCACACCGGCCTCCACGGGTTTCGCCGCGAAGGACCACTTCACCGGGCCGGTCGGTGCCAGCATGGACAACATGGCCGAAAGCAACAGTGCATACATGGTACAGGCGATACTTGGCAAAAGTAGTCCCGCCCCTCCGGTGGTATGCTGACCGTTAACAGAATACTGGGACTCCTACGCCCGGCTGGGTATCAACACCTTCCGTTGGAGCATACGCCCATCGCCTCCCCGCAAGAACGAGTAGTCCCGCGCAACGGGGATCATGGGATGTCCACGCTCACCACCCGGCCCACCGGGATGACCATGCCGTACTTGAGCACGATGTTGTCCGGATCGAAGGTCCAAATGGTGGTCTCCACGGCTTTCAGGCCCTCATCGTCCTGGAAAACGATCCGGCATTTGCCATGCTCCACGTTGCCGAGACGGGTGGCCTCTTCCATGTTGTGAAGGATGCCCCGTCGCTCACTCTCACTCAACATCAGCGGCTGGCGCGGGAATCGCAACGATGGGATCCGTTCCTTGGGGATGGTCTGCGCGTTGTTCTGGAGCATGTCTCAGGGCATAGATGTTCCAAAAGATACATCCGCGAAGGGGCCTTTTCCAAGACCGGTTGAAAAGTCTATGGTGCGGCGGACTCTCCGAGCCAATCGAAGCGCAGGATCCGGTGGCTCGTTCCACAGGCCTTGCTGCCACCGTCGATCCGCCATCCGCACAGCCAGAGGACACGTTGCGCATCCGACAGGACATGGACATTCCGTTTGCGGTCCCGGGGCACCTTGGCATCGATGAGGATATCGCTGACGAGCTTGGTCCCCCCTCCCCCGAGCTGTAGCCGATCGCCGGCGCGCCATGGGCGCAGCACGAGTGGGAAGGTCACCCGGTCCGCGTCCAACCAAGCGGTGCCGGGTCCCTGGGCGGGGTCGATATCAGCTGCGGGCACGATGCGGATGCGCAGTGGAGCATCCGCGGGCACCGCATCGGCCGAGGGGATGTTCCATTGGCGCTCCTGGGCCGCCCGTGGTGCGATCACCAGCTGCTCGCGATCCACGAACACGTCGGCCGTATCGCTCGGGAACCACGCTCCCGTATGTCCCATGCGCATGGCCTTGAGCATATCATCCGCCCGATCGGGATGAAAGCCCAGACCGCGCAGCACATGGTGCAAGGACAGGCGTGGCGCGGTGCCCGCGAAACGATCGAACGGAATGCGAAGCGTGCCATCGGCTTCGGGCCGCAGGTCTTCCGTGGCATTGGCGCCGTGCTCCGCGGCCAATGCGCCGAGCTCGCCGAACAGCCGCATGTTGCGCCCCATGGCCTTTCGTGCACCAGGCCGCAGGGTCTCCATCAAAGGCAGCAGTTCATGCCTGACGCGATTCCGGAGATAGGCATCGCTGGCATTGCTGGCATCCTCGCGCCAGGTGATGTCGTGCGCCCGGGCGTAGGCCAGGATCTCGGCACGCGGCACGTCGATGAGCGGCCGGATGAACGCACCGCTCCGCACCGGGATGCCCCCCCACCCTTTGGCGCCCATGCCTTGAAGGAGACCGATAAGGAACGTTTCTATGACATCATCCGCATGATGCGCGGTGGCTACGAGGTGCGGGTCGGCCAAGGCCCGCTGCTTGAGCCATGCGAGGCGCAGCTCCCGTGCGGCCATCTGCGTGCTCTCACCGGTGGTGGACACGCGCCCCTTGACATCCACCCGGTGCACCACGAACGGAACGCCGAGTCGGATACAATGTGCCTGAACGAACGCTCGGTCGGCATCGCTCTCCGCACCGCGCAGGCCATGGTCCACATGCGCAACGTGGCAGGGATGGCCCATGGAGCGCAGCACGTGGAGCAGCACCATGCTGTCCACACCGCCGCTCACGGCCACCCACACCGGTTCTCCAGGCCGCAGCAGCCCGTTCGCAAGGATGGTATCGCGCACGCGTTCAAGCATCACGCAGGGCATCGATCACGGAGCGCGCCTTCACTTCGCATTCCTCGTACTCGGCTTCGGGGTCGCACAAGGCGGTGATGGCACTGCCGGTGGTGAGCCTCAAGGTCCGATCATCCGCATGGTAGAGCAGGGTGCGAATGATCACGTTGAAGTCGCCGGTGCCATCCGGTGCGAAGAACCCGAAGCTTCCACTGAACCAGCCGCGCGGCCCCTCCTCCGTTTCCTCGATCAGCTGCATGGCCCGGTACTTCGGTGCGCCGGTCATGCTGGCCATGGGGAACGTGGCGCGCAGCACATCCATCGGCGAAACCCCTTGGCGCATCCGGGCCGTTACGGTGCTGATCATCTGGTGGACCCGAGGATACGATCGCACGACACAAAGCTCCTCCACGCACACGGATCGGCGCGCAGCGATCCGTGCCAGGTCGTGGCGCATGACGTCCAGTGCCATGATGTTCTCGCTGCGTTCCTTCGGATCGGCCGCCAACTCCTCGGCGGCTTGTCGATCCCGTAGTTCATCGGCATAACGCGGCCGCGTGCCCTTCATGGGTTGGCCCATCACCTCGTGGCCGTCAAAAGCGATGAACCGTTCCGGACTGGCGCACATGGCGAAGCAAGGGCCATGCCTGTAGAACGCTGCGAACGGTGCGTCGGTGCGTCGCAACAGGGACTCGAACGCCGTGAACGGATCGAACGTGGCGGCCGTTGCGCTCCGCGATGTGCAGAAATTCACTTCGTAGATATCGCCACGTTGGATGTGGTCCAACAAGCGGTGCACCTGTGCGCGGTATCGTTCCGGCGGAGCGTGCCTCATCCATACCAGCGGAGGCAGCGGGGCAGTGGCGCGCGGTTGACCAACGAACGCCCGTTCGGCCCATGATCGTGCGACCTGCTCATCCGCTTTCGGCGTATGCAAGAGCACTTCATCACCACGCCATTCCACCACGAAACGCGGGACCCACCAACGACAATGGTCGCCATCCGTGCCACGGCCGTGGAACAGCACATCCTTCCATTCGTAGCGCAGGGCACCGAACACCCAGGTCATGGCCCGCGCATCTTCCCCGAACACGGGTGCTTCGATGGTCTGCGCACAGCCCACGGCGAGTACGGCACGATCCCTGTCGGCGATGCGGCGATAGAGGAAGTGCTCCTCTCCCATCAACATGGACCAATCGAAACCTGGACATCGGCCCAGGGAGATGCGGATCCAATCTTGAACCGTGTTCATTCTTGTGGAGCCGCTCGCCTTCCGCTCAACCGGATGCCAAGCGAAACGATCAGTGAAAGGATGGACAGTGCAACGGCGCCCTTCCCCACCAGGTCGCCATGGCGCACGAAGAACGTAAGCTCGTCATTGAGGTGTACGGTGCGCCGTTCTGCGGTGGGCACCCACCAAGCGGTGGGTTGATGGACCACGCCCCGGCGGTCCACGAAACAGGAGATGCCGGTATTGGCCGATCGCACCACATCGCGCCGTGTTTCGATGGCGCGGATGGTGGAGAAGGTGAGGTGTTGTCGGTAGCCGGGCGTATCGCCCCACCAGGCATCGTTGGTGATCACGGCGATGAGGTTCCCTCCATTGCGCACATGTGCCGCCACGTGCTCGCCGAAGACGGATTCGTAGCAGATGGCAGGCACCAGCCGGATACCGCTGGAGGGATCCTCCAGCACCTCGCGCTCCTGTTGCGAACCGAGGCTACCGGACACACCGCCGAGGTCCACGGAGAGGGCGTCAAGCTGACCGAGGACGGACTCGAAGGGCATGAGTTCCACCCCGGCCACGAGCTTCGACTTGTTGTACACCTCCACCGACCCCTGAGCCGGAAGGAACAAGGCGGCATTATAGGCCGTGTACCACCGTTGTTCGCCCGGAGGCAGGCCTTCTTCGCGGAACAGCGGCCGCGCCGGGGGGGGCGGGGTGGACCCTCGCGGATGGAGTTCGTCGGCGGACATGCCGGTGATCAGGGCGGTCCGGGGGTGTCGGTCCTGGAACCGTCGCAACTGGATCGTGCTTCTTGCCTGATCGATGGCGTTCTCCCATAGGCCATTGTACATCGGCTCTGGGCCGCTCATATCCACGGTCGCACCCTCCTGTAACGCGGTTTCCGGGAACACCACCAGCGCCGTGGAATCGGTCATGGCACTTTGAGCGAGCACCAACATCCGATCGAGCTGCCGTAGGGGATCCACGCCACCGAACTTCTCGGTGTATGGGTCGATATTGGGCTGTACCACCACGGCTTCGATGGCGCGCCCCTGTTGGCCGCGGATGGTGTTGAAGCGCCAGATGGAAAGCGAAGGTGGCACGATCAGCAGCACGGCGGCACATGTGGTGTTGAACAGCACCACCCGTCGTGCGCTCCGCCAGGTGTTGATCGCTTGATGGAGGAAGAAGGTGACGAGCAGCACCCAGAGACTTCCGCCGAGCATACCGGTGACCTCGTACCATTGGATCCAGTGCGGTTGCGTGCCGAACACGTTGCCGATGGAGAACCACGGCCATTGCAGGTCCCAGCCGTGATGCAGGCGTTCGAAGGCGAGCCAGTAGGCGATGAACGCGATGGCAGCGACCCGATCCCCCGCCATGCGCCGTGTCGCGCGCTTCAGCCACCACGGGATGAGCATGAGCAACGAATTCACCGTCATGGGTGCGAGGCCGCTCACCATGCGGGTGGCCAGCGGTTCGTTCACGCCGAAGAACCACCAGGAACAGGCGGCGTTCCAGATGAATACGGCAAGCAGGACGTAGGGAAGGAAGGTGCGGGGGCGGGCTGCGGTGCGGAGGTCGTGGAGGCGCTCGGCGTGGAGCAGCGGCAGCCAAGCCACGAAGGCCAAGGCGGTGATACCGCCGACCGCGGGCCAGGCCAAGGCCCAAAGGACCCCGCTGAGCGCGGCCCAAAGCAGGACATGGGATCGGTGGACCGGCATGAGCGGCCGAAAATTAGGGCCCCCAGGTGGGTTCAGAGCTTGTACATCTTGCCGAAGCCCTTGGTGAAGTAGCTGGCGGCATCGGTGGCGCGGTACTCGATGTCCTCGCCATTGATCTGGGAGATCACGCGGTAGAGGTACACCCCGCGTGCCAGCCTGTCGCCGAACTCATCAGTACCATCCCAGGCGAACTCGGTGATGTTGCGGCCCACGTGGATCGGTCCCAGCTCGTGCATCTTCACCTCGCGAACGACCTTGCCTGTCACCGTCATGATCTGGATCTTCATGTAGGTGGGTGGTGTGGAACCGGTGAGGGTGAACACGAAGCGGGTGCTCGAGGTGAACGGGTTGGGGTAGTTGAGCACCTCGGTGATGGTGCTGCGGTTGATGACCTCAAAGGAAACCTTGTGGTCGTTGTCACCGGCCCTGTTCTGGCTGAGGTCCATGGCCTGTATGGTGAGCAGGTACTTACCATCGGAGGTGAATTTGGGGCGGTAGAGGATGCGGGCCAGGTTCTCGGTGCCCTCGGCCGGGAAGAACTGCAGCACCTCGTTGCCCTGCCCGTCGCGGAAGAACACCCGTTCCAAGGACGCACCTGGCCGCGCGAGGAAAACCTTGAACTGCGCGGTATCGGCAGGGGAATCGAGCATGAGCAGCAGGTTCTCGTCGGTCAACGCGATCTCGATCTCCGGCTGTGCGGACACGATGTCGCCATCGAGGATGTGCATGCCATCGAAGGTGACATCGAGCAACGGATTCTCACGATCCACGGCCACATCGAAACGCCACTGCGCGATATTGTTGAAGTGGTACTGTTCGAGCTGGTCGTACTGACCGGTAAGGGTGTCCACCGGGTTGGCCTCGACCATGAGGGCATTGGCGCCGCCGAACCCCCAGGTGTTGAAGCGGATGGTGTCGACCAAGAAGGCACCGGCCGGTAGTGGGGCATTACGCTTGTACCATACCCGATGGCGTTGGTTGGCCGCATCGACGAGCCAGGCGGTCACCAGCAGGCTGTCCATATCGAACGCGCTGATGTTGTGGATGGCCACGGCCACGGCGGCCTCCTGGCCTTGGTAGAGGCCATCGAGCCCCTGGTGGTATCCGAGCACCGGGTCAATGGCACATTCGGGTGCGGGGTCGTAGATCAGCTGCCAGCGTTCAAGCTGGGCCGGCTTGGGCTGTACGGCGCCGATATCGTGGAACTTGCCCCGGAGCCGCACCCTGGAAAAGACCTCGGCATTCAAGTGGTCGGCGAGCACTTCCACGGAATCCTGTGCGGAAGGGAACTCGGCAATGTCGAACAATTGGGTGCCATCCGTGGACAGTCCACGGATCTGGATCACGGTACTGTCGTTGAGGTCATACGGCACATCGTTCCAATACATCTTGTGCCAAGTGCGCGCCGGACCAGCGATGGTGGAAGATATCGTACCGCGATCGCCGGCGCTGGAGATGAATGCGGTGAGGTTGATCGCGGGCTGGTCGATGCTCCCGCGCACATCCACGAAGGTGTCGTCGAAGCCCTTCCGTACGTAGAAGATATAGGGCACACTGTCCTGCAGGGTCTCGAAGTCGGGCATACCCAGGCCCTCCAATGCGGTACGCACAGCCGGTGTGGAGGCCATGCCATCCATGTCCAGGTAGAACCACGTGTACATCAGGACATGGTGACCGACCGGGATGCTCTCGTTGAGCATCGTGGCCAGCGCCGCCATCTGTTCGGGGCTGTTCTGTCGGAAGTGGAAGAAATTCATCACCCGAGGTCGGCATGGCGGATGGTTTCCGAAGTCGTGATCGGGGTTGTAGATCACGGGGGGTGTGGCCGAGCCATCCACGTAGCGCGTTCCCCAGGGCTCGAAGGTGAAGGGATCGATGACCACCACGTTCCACGCCGGAGAGCCGGAACAACCGCCAAGATCCTGGTTCACCAGACCCAACCGCCAGCCGATATCGCCATAGGGGTCGGTGGTGGTGAAAGCGGCGAGCTCTTGCGGCGCGGCAGTGAAATCGAAGTCGCGCTGGGGCCTGTCGTACACGGTGCCCTGGAACTCATCCTGTTTGAACTGGAAATAGTGCGCCTGTCCCCAACCGTGCTTGCCCTCGATGTATTGGAACGATCGCTCGTACCAATTGTACGCCCCATTGCCCACGCTATCGATACTGCAACGCCAGAAGAAGACGGTGCTGTCGGTGTTCGCGTTCAATGCATAGATGGCTGTCGGCTGCCAACTGACCACTCCTCCCGGTGCGGTGATCGTGGTGGATTCCAGCATGGGGCTGTTGAACAGGTCGGTGGTATCGATCTGGAACACGTAACTGCGCGGCGTCGCCAACGGATCACCGGTACTGGCCATGAGCAACTGCTGCGGGTCCGGCACGATGGCGAAGTCGTAAGGGTGGATCGGCACCAGGTCGCCGGATGAGATGAAGAGGGTGGTTGAAGCCTGGTTGGGTCCGGCGTCAAGCGGTGCACCTTGCTCTTCGACCAGGTCGGGATCCAGGTCCACGCGCACGGTGAACAGATTAGACCCCTGCCCCCCGGCATTGGCGAGCGTAGGCACGCGGAAGGCGATGGTATCCTGGAAGCCGAGCCCTTGCAGCATTCCGGTATTGGTGGCCACAGCGGGCAACCCGGTGTTGGATCGCTGCAACTGAACACCGATGGCGCCGCTGTGCATGCGTCCGATATTGCGCACGGCCACCTTCACGGTGAAGGTGTCCACATCGGCGGTCACGTTGGCGGGTTCGAAGCGGATATCGCTCGGCCGCACTTCGAAGTCGGGCAGGTTCGGCGAATTCACCACCAGCATGGGATCGCCCTCCAATGTGAAGGTGTGCACGGTGTTCACCCGGGCCCAATCATAGGGGTTCCCGAGCAGCTCGGCGGCCGCATACTTCATGTGCTTTCCGAAGCCCAGGCCATAGTTGGCGGTACCGATGCTGTTGTACAAGCGTTGACCATACCATTGCAGGTAGAACTCGAACCCAAAGAGGGTGGAGCCCAGGAAGGCGATCGGTCCCTTGCCCGCACGCATCACCCAATCCTCACTGGTGCTACCGAGATCCGCGTTGAGGTGGATGTTGCCGATATAACAGGAGTTCCCGATCACGAACGGATAGCGGCCATTCCATTCGTAGTTGTCCGGATTGTCGATGGTGATATCAAAGCTCTCCGAATAGGCATGTGCGAAGAAGTTGAGCAGGGTGACGCCGTTCTCGATCAAGTTCCGGACGGAGTCCGCCGCCGCACTGGCGAAGGTTTCGGAACTCTGCTTCCGGAAGCGCGAGAACTGCGCGCCGAACAGGGTGGTCTCGTCGACGAACGGCTCCATGGAGCGCAGCCGGTTCGCCAGTGCCTGTTGTTCGGTGGCGTTGAATCCACCGCTGAGGTGAATGAAGTTCTTCATCCAGGCGCCCGGTTCCTGGCCTTCCAGCGCCACCACCTTGGCGAGGTAGTCGAACACCTGTTGTTCGTTCGTGGCGCTCAAACGCCCCACCGGGATCTCCACCACACGTTCATCTCCCGTAGGTCCGATACCGATGGTGAAACATTGGTCGCAGCTCGGCGTGCCGAAGGTGGGCACGAGCATGCGTTGATAGGCGCCATTGACATCGGGGCGGGCGCCCTGTGTTTCGTAGATGGTGGTGGACGCCGGCGTTGACTTGCCGATCAGGAACAACCCCTCCGGAGGATGAGACCAGGAATGGAGCAGATGCCTGGCGAACGCACGGATGGCCAGCGAATTCTTGGGCACACCGCCACCGTACTGATCATAGAGCTCTTCCACATCGGCCAGCAGCGTGGGCATGGGCCGTGGGGCGTACGAGGCGCGATATTCGGCATAGCTCGCGGCGCCGTTCCAAAGCGAAGGATGCGTTACGATAAGGAGCGCGGAATCCAGGTCCATGGCGGCGTGGTCCGTGAAGTAGCCCGTCTCCCCCACGCGTTCGACCTGCCCTACCTGGACAACACCGGCGGCCGTGTGCAGGAATGCCGGTGTGCGGGTGCTGTCCGGATGCGTGGGCACGGCCAGCTCCCAGTTGCTCCCCGCAGGCTGTGCTACCACCCTACGCGGCACGTCGCCGAAGCAATACAAGATGGGAGCGCTGGCAGGGCCCGCGATAACGAGGCGTGCGGCCGGATCATCGGGGTCGTCGGGGATCCAAAGTTGGAGCGGTCCGGTACCGACAGCGTTGAGGTCACGTGGATACTCCACCACCAACGCATTGGCCACCTGGAAGTCCGGGTAATCGGGCGTGATCGCCCCAAGCGGAAGATCATGGAGCACCTGCATGGTGACGGAGAAGTTGGCGGTGATCTCGCTGGCCGGCACTTCGAAGCGGCTCCGGATCACCTTGTTGCCCATGAACACCGTATCCACCCGAATGGTCTGGCCCGGGCCGGTGATCAACTGCAGGTGATGGTCTGGCTGGAGGGGACCGGAGATATCCTGACCAGCGGTGACCACTTCCACCCGGGCATCCGGAGCGCCAGCACCGGTGAATGCACGTGGTGTGGACGCGCTTAGGGCCGTGGAAGCGGTGCCATTGGTGTTGATCAGCCCCGGGCCGCCGAAACTCTCACCGGCAAGCATAAGCCCACTGGTGAGGTGATAGGTACCGCTGAGCAGGCCATACCAGTATTGATCGTGCAGGCCGTTAACGGTACTGCTCCACACCCATGGGCGCACGGAATGGGCGGCGATGTCCGGATCGGAATAGGGCAGCACCCGAAGCTTCTGCACCGAAGGGTCAGGGTCCCAGGTGATGAAATAATGAATGGTATCGTTGAACAGGCTGTAGTACGGGTTGCCTTGCTGATCCGGCAGGGCATACATCCTCCCATCGATCCAGCCATCGTTCTTTCGACCGATGAATTCAACATGGTCGCCCGCATTGAGCACGCCATCGGCTCCGCCTTCGATGTGGATCGGGATCTGTTGCTCTCGTCCGAAGACCATGATGTGCGCGGGGTCCACCGCACCTACCGGGAACCCTGCGGCGGCCAGGGTGGCGGAATCCAAGCGGTGCAGGCCATCCTGGTACACATCGAAGCGCCAATACTGCCGGTCGTAGTCGATCCATTCGTTCCCCACAGGGACTTGTGCGATGGCGACCATCGCACGCATAAGGACCACGACCAGCAGGAATGGTCTCATCATCAGCCTTCCTTTTTGAAGAGGTCGAACTTCAGGGAGAAGATATTGGAGTACAGGGCCACGCTGTTATCCCCGATATCCGTCAGTGCGTAATCCAGGGAGACGCTCTTGATCTTGATCCCGAGCCCCACGTTCGGCTGTACCGAAAGCTGCTTCTGATCCGCCAGGTCGCTCACCTGCTGGATGTTCCCGATGCCTGCACGTACGAACACCACCTTGGCATAACCCAGTTCCACCCCCACGCGCGGGTCCGTGCTAATGGCCGAAGACTTGATGAGCGTATTGCGCTTGCCATCGAAGGTGTTCTCCAGATCGATGGCGGCGAGCAGGTCGAACTTCTGCCCGATCTTGAACTCCCGGGCGACGGCCAGGGTGAGCCGGGGAAGGGTGACCTCCACACTGTTCACCGGAATCTCGTTGCCCGTTTGGGCGAACACATCGATCGTGCGCTGATCCAGGGTGTAGCTCCAGGCGTTGAAGGTGCTGGTCACATCGCGTGCCACCGCGCTGAAGCGCCACCGGTCGCGTTGGTACTGGGCACCGGCATCGAGGCCGAAGCCCCACGCCTTTCCGAAGCTGCCCACCCGCCGGTAGATCACCTTGGCATTACCACCGATCCGGAGGCCCGGCACCGGCAATGCACGTGCATAGGAGATCAGGAAAGCATGATCGGCCGAACTGAACGAGGTGATGCGATCGTAGTCGATGTTCCCGCTGGGGTCGATCAGATCGATGGTATTGGGGATGTTATCGATGCCGAAACGGATGAAACTGAAGCCGATGGTGCTCGCCGAATCGATGGGTTTCGCCAGCCCGATGTAGTCATACTTGGCGATGCCCGCGAAATACTCGCTGTGCATGGCCCCCACTTGCAGGTCCCCCTTCACACCCAGTAGGCCCGCAGGGTTCCAATAGCCGCTGGTCACATCGTTCACGGCGGCCGTGTAGGCACTGCCCATGGCCAAGGCACGCCCCCCCACCCCAACGGCGAGGAACTCGTTGCTGTACTTGGGCGCATCAAGCTGCGCAGAGGCGGAACTTCCAAGGCACGATACCATCAGGAGCACCAAGCAGGAGCGCATACCCTTGATCATCAAAGTCTTCATTCGCTAAGTGGTTGACGCAGCTTCCAACGATGGGTGGCCTGGATCATTGCCCGAAAATATGCCAACTTCGGCCCCGAACATGGCGTGTACGGTCACGCCTGCACGAACCGGCATGGCCCGCACTCCAAGGATCCCCGACCTGCTCACCACGGCGAACCTATGCTGTGGCGTGGGTTCCATCCTGTTAGCCGCTCAAGGACAGCTAACATGGGCGTGTTGGCTGGTGTTCGTCGGGGCGTTGTTCGATGTGTTCGATGGACTGGCGGCACGGGCGTTAGGCGGGGGCTCGCCGCTGGGGGCGCAGTTGGACAGCCTGGCGGATATGGTGACCTTCGGGGTGGCACCGGCGGTCGTGCTGTTCATTCAGGCATCCTTGCTCAACGGGAACTTCTCCGACCCAGGCTCGACCCCGGGCTTCGAGCACCTATCCTATGCTGATCGACCTTCAAGTTGGCCGCAATGGACAGCCGCCCTCCTCCTGGTCGTGGCATCCTGTTGGCGGCTGGCGAAATTCAATCTGGACACCCGGCAGTCCAGTGGATTCCTCGGCCTGCCTACTCCTGCCAACGGGCTATTCTGGGTCTCGGCCGTGCTGGCTGCGAACCACGCGGCCGTCCATTCCGGCCCCGGTCACGACGAGCTGGTGCACATCACGCGCGATCTGCTGCAGCATCCGATAGCCTTAAGTGCCACCGCCTTGGCACTTTCCGTGCTCATGCTTTCCGAGATCCCCCTTCCCTCCCTCAAGTTCAAGCACTTCGGATGGAAAGGGAACGAGGTGATCCACCTGCTGTTGGGTATCGGACTGGTGCTGGTGGTGCTGTACGGGGTGCTGGCCGTACCGTTGATCCTGGTGATCTACCTGCTCAGCCAGTTCTGGGGGCGGCTGTTCCCGCAGGCGCACTGACCGCCCCTTCGGCCCGGTCGTTCATTCGGAAATCTCTGCGACCTTTGCACCCTCCGCGTCTCTGCGGCGAACCTGGAACCATGAAGACCTTCCGCGCCTCCATCGATGTGATGCCCCACGACAACCTGCTCGATCCGCAAGGCAAGGCGGTGAGCGGAAGCATGCAGAATCTCGGCCTGCCCGAGATCACGGGTGTGCGCATCGGCAAGCACATCACCCTGCACGTGGAGGCCGCCGACAAGAAGACCGCCGAAGCCAAGGTGGACGAGGCGTGCAAGAAGCTGCTGGCCAACCAGATCATGGAGAAGTACAGCTTCTCAGTGGACGAGCTGGCGTGATCAAAGGGTAAGCCTCCAGTTCAAAGGCTCCTGCTTCAAGAACAATACGGCAAGCTTCACGCTCCAAGGCTCATACGAGCCGTAGGCATCGATGGCCTATTCCGCTACTTGTTCGCGATGACCTTGCCGACGATCCGAACAAGTTCGTCGCATTCCTGCGTGAGCCAGAGGAGGTCCTGGTCCGTGTCCTGCATCAGGCCTGAAAGATGCTGGATCCGCGGATCGACACAGGACTCCTTCAGTTCCTTCATAGCGATCCCGTGCTTATGGCTGATATCCCTGCCCGACTCGGCACCCTGCGCCTCCCCATAGTGCAGTACCAGAGGCCCGCCGCTGCGCAATGGCCGATCCGCGGAATAGCGCACTGCGGGAGAACGCGGCATTCGATCGACATGGACGACGACACGCGGCGAACACCGCCATCCCCTCCTCCGGATCATACACCCGGCCTTCCGTATTCAGCGTTGTTCCAAACCCTCCCCCGTCACGTTCGACATCCTCTACCCACCTTCGGGCCAACACCGAACAACATCACTCCCATCTCGTCGGCAGCTTGGAACTTGAAGCTTGTGCCTTGAGGGTAACTCGAAGAACCTCGTGCCGGCGGCGTTCATGAGAAAGAAGCACAGCGATCATCGCTTGCTCTCATTCGCCCAAACTTTGTTGCTCCTCAGTCGGATACTTCGATCCAGTATCCTCTCTTCGAAGCGCCTCGTCTGGACGAATGATAGCGGCGCGCGCTATCCGTTCGAGGTTCTTCGAGGCACCCTTGAGGCTTGGAGCTTGAATTGAGCTTGTCGCTCATCCCATCAAACCTTCCTCCTCAACTCGAAGTTCTTCCCCAGGTAAACGCGCCGCACGGTTTCATCGGCGGCCAGTTCTTCGGCGGTGCCCTGCTTGAGGATCTTGCCCTCAAAAAGCAGATAGGCCCGATCGGTGATGCTCAAGGTCTCCTGCACGTTGTGGTCGGTGATCAGGATCCCGATGTTCTTCTCCTTCAGCTTCGCCACGATTCCCTGGATGTCCTCCACGGCGATCGGGTCCACCCCGGCGAAGGGTTCGTCCAACAGAATGAAGCGCGGCTCGGTGGCCAGTGCGCGGGCGATCTCTGTTCGACGTCTTTCCCCACCGCTAAGCACATCGCCCATGTTCTTGCGCACGTGTTGCAAGCTGAACTCATTCAGCAGCTCCTCCAACTTGTCCGCTTGCTCCGCCTTGGACTTTCCGCTCACCTCGAGGATGGCCTTGATGTTATCCTCCACGCTAAGCTTGCGGAACACGCTGGCCTCTTGCGGCAGATAGCCGATACCCTTCTTCGCACGCCTGTACATGGCCAGGTCCGTGATCTTCTCCTCATCGAGGAAGATGTGGCCTGCGTTGGGCTTGATCAGGCCCACGATCATGTAGAAGCTCGTGGTCTTACCGGCACCGTTGGGGCCGAGCAGCCCCACGATCTCGCCCTGCTTCACCTCCACGCTCACCCCGTTCACCACGGTGCGGCGCTTGTAGCGTTTGAAGATGTCAACGGCGCGGAGCATCCGGATCAGAAATTGATGTAGAGCTTGGCGCGCAACGCCCAGGGCGCGGTACGCGGATGATCGTTGTAGCGCAGGCGCCAGATGATGTCGAAGCGAAGCACCTTCAGGATGTTCTCCACACCGGCACTCGCCTCCATGAACGGGCCGTTGTACAGGGAGTACATGCCCGGCAGGAACAACAACTCCTCGCCGTGCTTCATGTCCAGATCGCCGGCCACGGCCTTGAAGGTCGCCACTTCGCGCCATTTGAGGCGGCGCAAGAGCGGAATACGATTGAAGAACAGACCCTCGAAATGGTGTTCGGCGAAGAGCTGGACGTACCGGTCGCTGATGAACTCGAAGAAATTCATGGTATTGAACGAGGCATCGTCCAGGTAGAAGGTCTCGTTGCCACTGTGGATGGCGAGCAGCGGATAAGGCAAGGCACCGAAGATGCGCCCCCCCTCAACGGTGGTACGCATCCATCCTGCGGCGCCCAACTGCCAGCGTTTGTAGGTACGGCCCACCACCTTGGTGTA
>CAUJED010000107.1:0-24290 GCA_963169535.1 Bacteroidota bacterium
CTCGCATTCGATATCGGTGAGCAGTGGGGTATCGGCAAGGCCGGGTTCGATAATGGTATCGTCTTCCTGATCAAACCCAACGGCACCCCCGGCGAACGCAAGGTGTTCATCGCCACCGGCTACGGCTTGGAAGGCGCCATCCCCGACCTGCGGGCACGCCAGGTGATCCAAGGGTACGTGATCCCCAACTTCAAGGCCGGGGCCTATTTCACGGGGATCGATAAGGCCACCGATGCCCTGATGGCCATGGCCAAAGGAGAGTTCAACGAGGCCAGCACCGACAGCCCGGCCTTCCCCTGGCCGGTGCTGGTGTTCTCCTTGATCTTCATCGTGGCCATCGTGTTCTCGTGGCGGGGCCGGGTGAAACGGTACGCCCACACCAACAATGTGGATTTCTGGACCGCCATGTGGCTGTTGAACGAGATGGACCGCAAACACCGCAGCCGGTGGAGCGGTGGCGGGTGGAGCGGCGGCGGCGGCAGTTGGGGCGGTGGTGGCGGTGGCGGTGGCTTCGGCGGCTTCGGTGGCGGCAGCTTCGGCGGTGGTGGCGCGGGTGGTAGCTGGTGAACGTTCGTAAGGGATGAGTTTCAGCAAGTGGATAGGAGGGGGCCTGGGTTGGGCCTTTGGCGGACCGATCGGCGGTCTGGTCGGCTTCGCCGTAGGGGCCATGCTCGATCGTTGGCAGGAGCCGGAGGTGGAGCAGGTGCGCGGCCAGCGTCGGGTGCACGGCACAGGCCCCACCACAGGAGGCGACCTCACCATGAGCTTGGTGGTGCTCGTGGCCGCACTGATGAAGGCCGATGGCAAGGTGACCCGCAGCGAGCTCGATGAGGTGCGCCGATTCTTCGTGCGCCAGTTCGGACAACAGCAGGCCGGACAACTCCTCATCATCCTGCGCGATGTGCTCAAACGCGACATCCCTTTGCACCAAGTGTGCGAGCAGGTGCGCCAGAACATGCCGCATGCCGTACGCCTGCAGTTGGTGCATTACCTCATCGGCCTGGCCCACGCCGATGGCACCGTGCATCCGGCCGAACGGGAACTCCTGCAACGCATCGGCCACGGACTGGGGATCAGCGACAAGGACCTCGGCTCGCTCAGTGCCATGTTCCGCAAGGCCGACCCCTCCACGGCCTACCGGATCCTGGAGGTCCCCACCACCGCTACGGATGATGAGGTGAAGAAGGCCTACCGCCGCATGGCCATGAAGTTCCATCCGGACAAGGTGGCCCAGTTGGGCGAAGAGGTGCAGAAGGCCGCTTCGGAGAAGTTCAAGAAGGTGCAGGAGGCGTACGAGACCATCCAAGCCGAACGCGGCATGAAATAGGGCACGGCTCTTTGCCGGGCTTCCGCTCTTGTTCGCGATCCCATACAGGCTGGCTCCCAGGATCGGTCGTGCTCACACGATTTACCATTTCGCATTAAGGCGTAGGATAGAGATGCGAAGGGATCGGCCTACGCCTTAGTGCGAATTGGTATGATACCTGCGAAGTGGGATCAGAACCGCACCACCAGCCCGCACGTGATCCGTTGGCTGTTCCATTGCAGGCGCGAGGGGCGCCCGTCCGGGTTCACCTGTCCACCTTCCAACAAGAGCTCGTCGCTGCTGGAAGCCGTGTGGTCCAACGCCACGAACGCCCCCAGGGTTCTGCTGAGCATGCCCAGGTATCGGTAGCTCAACCCGATCACCCCGCCCGTGCTGGTGTAGGGCAATCGCGTCTCCAATGCGAACAGGGACGTGGCCGAGGTACCTATGGCCAGCTCCAGCTCCATGGCCGACCGTGCGCTGATCCAGGGGCGATACGCCACCCCCAGCATGTACGTGGTCAGGTGCAGCCGGTCAAGCCCACCGTTGTGCCCGGTGGATCCCACCCGGTCGTAGTGTAGACCGAAGGACCATCGGTCGCCGGTGGCGTAGCCGAACGCCGCCCGCACGGCACCGCTGCCCAGGCCCACCACCTCGATATCCTCACGGTCGCTGAACAGGTTCAGCACGCCGATGCCGCCGCCCAGGCTCATGAGCAGGTGTTTCTTGCGCACCGCCTGGGCGTGGACCGTGGTGGCCCACAGCAGTAGCAGCAACAACACGATGATCGAACTGGGCCGTTGCACGCCCAAAGATGTGGACCGCCGGGGCTGGACACGGGTATTTTTGTGCCGAATGGGGTGGCTCTGGGCGTTGTTCGGGATCATCGTCGTGGCCTATGGCGCGGTGGTGCTGTTCTATGCGGTCTTCCAAGAACGCTTCATCTTCATCCGTTTCCGTACCCAGCGCGACCACGTTTACCGGTTCCCGCCACCGTTCGAGGAGCGCTACATCACCAGGCATGTTGGCGCCCGCCTGCATGCCTTGTACTTCAAGGCGAACGAGCCTCGTGGCGTGCTGCTCTATTTCCATGGGAATACCGGCAGTGTGCGCCGCTGGGGCAAGTTCGCACCGCGGTTCGTGCGCATGGGCTACGATGTATTGATGCCCGACCCACGCGGCTATGGCAAGAGCCGCGGTCGGTTGAGCGAAGCCGCCCTGATCGCCGATGCACAGGCCTGGTACGAGCACTTGTGTGCCGAACACCCGGAGGACCGCATCGTGGTGCTGGGCCGTTCACTCGGCAGTGGCCTGGCCACCCCGGTGGCCGCACAGCACCATCCGCGCATGTTGATCCTCGAAACGCCCTTCGCCAACCTGTACGATGTGGCCACGAACTACCTGCCCGTCCTACCATACCGCCTGCTGTTGCGGTTCCCGTTCCGTAACGATAAGGCCATCAAACGGGTCTCCTGCCCGGTGTACATCCTGCACGGGAAGTTCGATGCCACGGTACCTTACGAGAGCGCGTTGAGGCTGTATGCTGCGGTACCCCCCGAGGTGCATCGTGAGATGATCACCTTCCCCAAGGGGCGCCACAGCGATCTGCCACGGTTCCCCCGGTACCAGCGCTTCCTGGATCGGGTGTTGGGTGCGGCTGGTGGATGATCGGTGAACTCGACACTACCTTCGCGCCCCATAAAACGAACCAATGACCGTCCGCACCCTTTCCGCAGTCGTGGCCGCCACACTGCTTACCGCATGCAGCCAGGGCCAGAAAGGCCGCAACACCGAGTTGAAGACCACCATGGATTCGGTGAGCTACGCCATCGGTGCCGATATCGGGGCCAACCTGAAGCGTGGCAAGATCGATTCCATCAATGTGGACCTGCTCTCCTCCGGCCTTGCCGATGGCTTGGATAGCAACCTCCGCGTGAATGAGGAGACCCTCCAGCAGGTGATGCGCTCCTTCATGATGAAGATGCAGGCCAAGATGCAGGCTGAGGAAGCCGCCAAAGGCGAGGAGAACCGATTGGCGGGCGAGAAGTACCTGGCCGAGAACGGTAAGCGCACCGGTGTGGTGACCACCCCGAGCGGCTTGCAGTACGAGGTGATCACCATGGGCACCGGACCCAAGCCCTCGGCCACCGACGTGGTCAAGGTCCATTACCAGGGCTCGTTCCCCGATGGTGAGGTGTTCGATAGCTCGGTGGAGCGCGGCACGCCCGTGGAAATGCCCGTGGGCCAATGGATCCCCGGTTTCGTGGAAGCCTTGCAGATGATGCCCACGGGTAGCAAGTGGAAGCTGGCCATCCCCAGCGACCTGGCTTATGGGCCTACGGGCAACGGCCGCATCCCCGCCAACAGCACGCTGCTCTTCGATCTGGAGTTGATCGAGGTGGTGAAGAAGTGATCGATGTCCATTGCCCGAAGGGCGCGCAGGCCACGGCCTGCGCGCCCTTCGGCGTTCTTGCCCATGACATGCATCCGGCGCTCGGCCCTCCGATGGCCGTTCCATCGATCTGCGGACGGGAACTGTGGAGCGGCCCTCACGGGGTCTCCGGAAGCGGCATCCAGTGTGTCACTTCCACGAAGAACTTGTTGCTGGTGCCTTCGCCCAGCCAGAAATGGGGTGCGCCGGTGTAGCCCGTCCTGCTGGCGTTCTTCACGAAGTAGTCGTGCATGAATCGCAGGATCACCACTGGGCGCGCTTCGGTGTCACCGGTCTTGCCCGGAAGAAAGATCACGTTCGCGGGCAGGTGACATAAACAGCGCTGCCCGTCGGCAGGTAGCCGCTCGTGAATGGGGATCCAACGAGACATCGGGGCCAAGATAGGTGCTACAGCATCGGCACTTCCTCCGATCCCACCAGCTCCACAATGTAAACGGTGGCGCGGTCCACCTGTTTCTTGATCACCGGATCGCTCACCTCGAACATCTTATCCGCCTCCTTCTTGAGCATGAACTTCACCAGGTCGATGGTGACGGGCAGGTTGGTGGCGGTGATGTTGCCGCGCGGGCTGTGGACCCATTGCCACAGCAGGCGGATGGCCAACAGAAGCGACGAGCGGTCGTGAACGCGGCCCCCTTGGATCACCCAACCTTTGCCCTGTTCGCGCAACATCAACGTGCGTAGTGCCGTGCGCAGGATGCTCTTGAGGCTATCCACGGTGATGGGGCCTGTGGGGGGGGATACCAGGTCCGCCGGGCTGATCGTCTCATTCCGCTGGTAGCCCATCTGGTGGGTGCGTGGCATGCTCTTGTTGAACTCCACCATCGAGGCGTTCACCATATCCTCATGCACCACCAGTGTGCCGTCGTGTCCATCCACGGCTTCGCGCTCCTTGTCGGCGAGCATCTCCAGGTATTCAGCCTTCACCTTGCTGGTGTCCAACGAGGGCAGAACGAACGACGGAGCACCCATGGCATGGCACCCGCGCCGATGGCAGATCCCGATGGTATACAGGCTCAGTGCACGCAGGAAGGGCGCGTTCAGACCGATCGTCTCCCGGTCAGGAAGCACGGGGCGTTCCTGGCCATGGAACAGGGCGATGTGGTCCGCGGCATATCCTTGCGGGTCGAGGGAAAGCCCGGCGCTATGGTGCTGTAGCTCGAAGAGGATCTCCTCCGCTTCCAACGCCCCGGCGATGGTGTCCAACATCACCGTGCACCGAATGGTGCCGCGTTCCACCCCGAGGTGATCTTCCATCTTCTCGATCGATCGGGCCCATAGCCTTGCTTCCAAGTGGCCTTGCACATCGCGGAGATAGAGCAGCATGCTGCCTTGGCGTACCCCGATCGACGGACCTTGGCCGATGGTGGTCATGACCAGGTCGAAGAACCCGGCAGGTGCGGGGTCGCCATCCACTTCCATGGCACCTTCGAACACGAAGAGTGGTCGTGGTGCCATCGCCAGACGGGTGGGGGTACCGGGGTTCACCCGTACCCGTCCCTCCCGATCGTCGAGGTAGGCCAGGTTGCGGGCGGCCGCACCGTTCAAGCTCTTGTGCGCACGAAGGATGCTCCACGTGTCCTGCGCGGTGAAGCTCCACAGGTCGGCGATGTAGGTCTTCGCTCCGGCATTCATGCCGTTGATCAGTTCCGAGCGGTTCGCCCCGCCGATCAATTCAACACGACGCTCCATCAGGTGCTCCGGTACAGGAGCCACGCTCCAATGCCCCTGCCGAACGTTAGCCGTTTCCTGCAGACGGTCCACCTTGCCTTCGCTCAGCGCCCGGCGGCGCTCGGAACGCACTTGCAAAAGCGATCCCAACCGGCCTCCATAGGCCGCCATGAGCTCCTTCACCAGGTGCCGAACCTCCGGGGTGATCAGCCGGTCCTGAACCGTCTCCTTCAACAAAGCGAATGATAATGGGTGCGATATTACGCATGATCAAGCATGAATGTTTCGACGAACCTTGTCATTGGGGCGACGAAGGCGACCGGTAAATAGGGGCACTGGTGGGCCGTCCGTGCCGTGATCCACGGATCAAGGGGCGGGGGCGAGGGGGGCGGCGTTCGAGCGGTTCCGCGTGGTCCGTCCTGTGGATGGCATAAATTGCCCCCCGCCTGTTCCAACTGGATCCATGAGAACGTTGTTCATCGCTTTGTCCTTGCCCATGCTCGCTGAAACCGCTGAAGCACAGAAACCAGCCATCGCCTTTTCCGAATTCGACCTCCACAATGGGTTGCATGTGATCCTGCACGAAGATCACGGCACCCCCATCGTGGCCGTCAGTGTCATGTACCATGTCGGCAGCAAGAACGAAGAAGTTGATCGTCGTGGGTTCGCCCATTTCTTCGAGCATCTGTTGTTCGAGGGAAGTGCCAATATCGAGCGTGGTGAATTCAGCAAGTTGGTGGAGCAAGCGGGCGGTGTGCTCAATGCCAACACCAACGGCGATCGTACCTACTACTATGAGGTGCTGCCGAGCAACCAGCTCGAACTCGGCCTTTGGCTCGAAAGTGAACGCATGCTCCATGCCAAGGTGGATCAGGTGGGGGTGGATACCCAGCGCGAGGTGGTGAAGGAGGAGCGTAGGCAACGGTACGAGAACCAGCCCTACGGGACGCTCACCATGGAAGTGCTCAAGCGTGCCTTCACCGAACATCCCTACCAGTGGCCCACCATCGGCTACATGGAAGACCTCAATGCGGCCAGCGAGGCCGACTATCAGGCCTTCTATAAGAAGTTCTACGTACCCAACAACGCCACCCTGGTCGTGGCGGGCGACATCGATCCGGCGCGGGCCCGAACCCTGGTGGAACGCTATTTCGGGGAGATCCCGAAAGGTGAACCGGTGGTGCAGCCCACCATCGTGGAGCCGCCGTTGGCCGGCGAGGTGCGCGATGTGGTGTACGATCGCATCCAACTCCCGGCCGTGGTCATGGGCTACCGGATCCCCGCCAATGGCACACCGGACTTCTATGCGGTGGAACTGCTCAACCGGTTGCTGTCCGGTGGCAACAGCGCGCGGATGAACACTTCGCTGAAGGACCGACAACAGTTGGCGGTGTACTGCGGTGCGTTCAACTTCCCGTTCGAACAACCGGGCATCGCCATGCTCTTCGCCATTTCCAACGGCAAGACCACCGCTCCTGAGCTGGAGGCGGCCATGCAGAAGGAGATCGAAGCCTTGGCCAGCACTCCGATCACCGAGGCCGAGCTGGCGCGCCTCAAGGCCCAGCTCGAAACGGAGCTGATCGCCGACAACAGCCGGGTGGCCGGGATCGCCCACAACCTGGCCAATGCCCATGTGCTGTTGGGCGGCACGGGGCTGATCAACACCGAGATCGATCGCTATCTGGCACTCACCACGGACGACCTGCAACGTGCCGCAAGGACCTATTTCGTGAACGATAACCGTGTGGTGCTGCATTACCTGCCGGTACCCACCAACTGAGCCCATGAAGCGCGGATCCACCGCTCCTGTTCGCCGCCTAAGGCACCCCATGGCTGCCATGGGTGCCATGCTCCTACCTATGCTGATGACCGCTCAATTCGACCGCACCCGGCCACCTGCCCCAGGCCCCGCACCCATTGTCCAGATCGGCGACCATACCACTTCGGTACTGCCCAACGGCATGCGCCTGATCGTGGTGGAGGACCATAAACTCCCCTTGGTGAGCGTTCAGGTCCGGTTCGATGTGCCCCCCATCGTGCAAGGGGAGAAGGCAGGCTATGTGGACCTCTTCGGCGAGCTGCTGATGACCGGGGCTGGCGACCGATCCAAGGCCGACATCGACCGCGAGGTGGATGCCATCGGTGCCAGCCTGTTCACCAGCAACGATGGTCTGTTCGCCAGCGCACTGAAGAAGAACCTCCTCCCCTTGATGGCGATCATCGGCGATGTGGTGAAGAACCCCACCTTCCCCGAGAAGGAACTGTCCAGCGCCTTGGTCCGCGCTAAAGCCATGGTGCAGCAGCGCCAGGACGACCCCGAGGCCGTGGCCGAGACCGTGGGCCGCGCCATGATGTTCGGCCGCACACACCCATATGGCGAGGTGACCACCGAACGTACGCTTTCGCGGATCCAGCGCCCGCTGATGGAAGCCTATCATCGCCATTTCTTCCGTCCGGAGAATGGATACCTCGTCTTCGTAGGCGATATCACCGAGAAGGAGGCGAAGGAGCTGGCCAAGTCCCATTTCGGGAAATGGAAGCCCAAGGCCTCATCCGTAAGCACCGACGAGCATGGCCGCACCGTGGTGGAGGGCTTGGGCTTCGTGATCCCGCTGAAGAACCCTTCCGTGCCAGGCCGCGTGCGCAAAGTGTACGTGGTGGACCGCCCGCAGGCCGCACAGTCCGTGATCAGGGTGATGTTCCCACTGCCGTTGGTGCCCAAGGACCTCCGCGCACAGCAAGCCCAGGTGATGAACACCATCCTGGGCGGTGGCATCTTCAACGCGCGACTGATGCAGAACCTCCGCGAGAAGCACGGCTTCACCTACGGGTGCTATTCCAGCCTCGATGTGGATCGTCACAACAGCAGCTTCGTGGCCACCGCCAGTGTGCGTACGGAGGTCACCGACAGTGCCGTGACCGAGATCCTTGCCGAGATGGAAGGCATGCGGTCCGCACCCGTGGCCCCCGCCGAACTCGACCTGGCACGCAGCAGCATGATGGGCGGCTTCGGCCGTAGCCTCGAAGATCCGCGTACCATAGCGCGTTTCGCACTGAACACCAAGCTCAATGACCTGCCGACCGACCACTACGCCACCTATCTCACCCGGCTGGCCGTGATCACCACGCAGCAGGTGCAGGATGCCGCATCGGCGTTCCTCTATCCCGATCAGGCCGTGATCCTGGTCGTGGGCGACTGGGCACGGATCAAGGACGGCCTGGCGAAGTTCGCTCCAGACGGCGAAGTGGTGCAACTTACCGTGGATGCCGAACCCTGGCAGGAGGTGCTGACCCCCGTGCCAGGCCGCACCGCCGAACAGGTGGTGGAGACCTATCTGCACGCGATCGGAGGTCGTGAACGGATCGCGCCCCTGCGTCACTTGGAATGGGTGCTGCTCGCCGAGCAGCACGGACAACCGACGGAACGATCGGAATGGTTCGCCCCAGGCCAATACCGCATGCGCCAGAAACGCAATGGTGCGCTCACTGAAGAGATCATCTTCGACGGGAGCCGTGTTCTCTACTCCGATGGAGAGAACAGCGGAGAGCTCACCGATGCGGGCCATGAGATGGTGCTGCACCGCGGTCGTCCGATCCCCGAAATGGCATACGGCGAGGTGCTTGAACAGAGCCGCCTCCTTGGAAGCACCGACATCAACGGACATGCCGCGTACAAGTTGGCCCTCACCCTCAGGTCAGGCACCACCTTCTACCAGTACTTCGATGTGGAGTCCGGATTGAAAGTGCGCGAGATCCAAGACCAGTACATGAACGGCAGGGCCTATCAGCAGGTGGTCGACTACTTCGACTGGCAGCCCATCGCGGGGGTGCTGTTCCCGCACCGCACCGTTGCGCACGGTGGGGTGGCCGGTACGGTGGTCTCCAAGCTCACCGCGCCCAAGGTCGGACAGGCCATGCCTCCAGCACACTTCGCCGTGGTGATCCCCGAAGTGCCGGACCTCCCCGTATCGCCGGAAATGCTGCCGCCGGAGTACACGCCTCGCACAGACGAGTGAGCGGTGCCCTCAAGGGCGAATGCCTTCGATCACTTCCGTGGCCAGCGTGGTGCTGCGCAGACGTGAGGGAAGTGCGCTCCGAATGGACCGCGTCAGCGCTTCGATGGCCTTGCGTCGGACGAACGGCTTGCGCACGGCCAGCACCACCTCCCGCACAGGCTCTGGCGCAACGAACCGGCGGACATGGCGGTCCTCGGGGGTGGTGGAGAGCTCGGGTACCAGAGTGAGCCCCGATCCGCTGTTCACCATGCGCTTCAATGTCTCTATGCTGCCCGTGCTGTATACGATGTTCTCGTGACCCGCGGAACTCGGGTGCTGGCAGATGCCAAGGGTCTGGTCCCGCAAGCAGTGTCCCTCGCTCAACACCCACAATGGCGCCTTGCGCAGGTCTTTCCGGTCAATGCGACGCTGCTTCAACAAGGGGTGGCCGGCGGGCAGATAGGCGAGGAAGGGCTCGCGGAAGAGCGCGATGGTTTCCAGGTCCTCATCATTCAAGGGGCCGGCCAGGATGCCGATGTCCAGCCCTCCCGACCGCAGCCCGGCCAGGATCCGGCTCGTACGTTGCTCGTCGATCACGAGCTTCGCATGCGGGTGCTCATCCGCGAACCGGGCCAGGAACAGCGGTAGCAGATAGGGCGCCAAGGTGGGGATGATGCCGATCCGGTAGGTGCCCGAGGTGCCGGTCCTCAACTCCTTCACCAGGGCCTTCATCTGTGCGGCCTCGCGTAGCACCACCCGCGCTTGGGCAAGCAGCGCCTCCCCGTCGGTGGTGGGGCGGATCGGCGTGGACCTCCGGTCGAACAGGGTCACTCCAAGCTCATCCTCCAATTTGCGCACCATGGTGGTGAGCGTCGGTTGCGTTACATGGCAGGCCGTTGCCGCACGGCTGAACTGGCCTGTTTCGACCACGGCCACGATGTACTGCAACTGCTGAAGGGTCATGGGCGCTTGGGATGGGAATGCCCGCGAAGGTACCTCGGTGCTCCCGACCATCATCGGCGCTGTCCGTGCGTGGAAGAGGCTTCACCTCCGCATCTTTGCCCCATGCTCGGCCTACAACTCCCCACCGACCCCCGTTGGGCCCGACTGGTGAAGCAGGATCTATCGGAACTGCTCACCGACCACGCCTGGTGCGAGATGAAGGCCGCCAGCAATGTCATGAGCATGATGGTGCGGTACCCTGACCTGACCGAACTGGTGGGCGAGCTCACCCGGATCTGCCAGGAGGAAGTGGAGCACTTCGGCATGGTCCACCAACGGATCGTGGCCCGCGGCTGGGTCCTCGGACCGGAACGGAAGGATAACTACGTGAACGAACTGCTCCTGTTCGTGCGCAAGGACGGTTCGCGCGAAGAACGTTTGGTGGACCGGTTGCTTTTCAGCGCCATGATCGAGGCCCGCAGCTGCGAACGGTTCAAGATGTTGAGCGAGGAAGCCCCGGATGAGGACCTGCGCACCTTTTACCGGGAGTTGATGGTGAGCGAGGCCGGCCACTACACCACCTTCATCGGTTTCGCCCGGCGGTTCGGGGGGCGTGTGGATGTGGATGCCCGCTGGAAGGAGTTCCTGGCCTACGAAGCCGAAGTGGTGGCACGCTACGGTGTTGCGCCCACCATGCACGGTTGACCGCGTCGGTCGGATGTTCCGGTGTTTTCCGGACCTTCGTACCCCATACCTCTCGATCATGCGTTCCATCGTTGTCGGCATCATGGCGGCCTCGGGCCTCGCCACCGTTCAAGCCCAGAAGTCCTACACCTTCACCTCCGTTCCTGGTGATCCGCTCCAAGCGCGCATCTATACCCTGGACAACGGCCTGCAGGTGTGGCTGAGCCGCAATACCGATGCCCCGCGCATCCAGACCAACATCGCCGTTAGGGCCGGTAGCAAGAACGACCCTGCCGATGCCACCGGCCTGGCCCACTACCTGGAGCACATGCTCTTCAAAGGGACCAGCCGCATCGCCACCAAGGACTGGGAGCGCGAAAGCGCCTTGCTCAAGGCCATCAGCGATGCCTACGAGGAGCGGAGGAACACTGCCGACGAAGCCCAGCGCGCACGCATCTACAAGCGCATCGACAGCCTCAGCTTCTTGGCCGCAGGGTTCGCCGTGCCCAACGAGTACGATCGAATGATCAAGAGCCTGGGCGCGCGCGGCACCAACGCATACACCAGCACCGAACGTACCGTGTACATCAACGACATCCCCAGCGATGAGTTGGAGCGCTGGATGGCTGTGGAGAGTGAACGCATGCAGGAAGCCGTGCTCCGACTTTTCCACACCGAGCTGGAGACCGTTTACGAGGAGTTCAATCGTGCGCAGGACAACGACGGTCGCCGCGCCTATAAGCGGTTGACGGAGATGCTGTATCCCCACCATCCCTATGGTACACAGACCACATTGGGCACTGGTGAGCACCTGAAGAACCCCAGCATGGTGAAGATCCATGAGTTCTTCGATACCTATTACGTGCCCAACAACATGGCCGTGATCCTCGCCGGCGATATCGACTTCGATCGCACCATCGCCTTGGTGGATAAGTACTTCGGCAAGTGGGAGAAAGGCTATGTGCCCGATTTCACCTACACACCAGAAACGCCCATCACACGGCCCGAGGTGGCCGAGGTCTTCGGGCCGGAGGCCGAATGGGTGGACCTCGCCTGGCGTTTCGGTGGGTACCATACACCGGACCCGATCATGCTGCAGCTCATCCAAGGGCTGCTTTCCAATGGTAGTGCGGGCCTTATCGACCTCGATCTGCTGCAGGCCCAGAAAGTGCTAAGCGCCGGTGCCTGGGTCAACGTATCCAACGACTACTCCGTGCTCCAGCTCAACGGCGAACCCAAGGAAGGCCAGACCCTGGACCAGGTGCGCGACCTCCTGCTGGCTGAGGTGAACGCCTTGCGCAACGGGAACTTCGACGAGTGGCTGATCGAAGCCGTGGTGAACGACTATCGCCAGCGACGCATGCGGAGCTGGGGAGAGAACAACGCACGCAGCGCCGGGGCCATGACCGATGCCTTCATCCTGAAGAAACGTTGGAGCGAGGAGGTCGACCTCTACGATCGCATGGCCGCCATCACCAAGGCCGAAGTGGTCGCCTTCGCCAATGCCCACCTGGGCGACAACTACGTGGGCGTGTACAAGCGGATCGGCGAGAAGGGCGATGTGCACAAGGTGGACAAGCCCAAGATCACCCCCATCGATATCAAACGCGAAGGACAGAGCGCCTGGCGTACCGAATGGGAGAAGATGCCCAGTGCCACCATGGCCCCGGAGTTCATCGACTATGCCACGGCCATTCAGCGCACACCCCTGAAGAACGGCGTGGAACTGGTGAGCGTGGTGAACCCCACCAACGACCTCTTCAGCTTGCGCTACATCCTGGAAATGGGCACCAACCATGATCGTGAGCTGGAGGTGGCCACCAGCCTGCTCGAATACCTGGGTACTTCCAAACTAAGCCCCACCGCGCTGAAGAAGGAACTCTTCAAGTTGGGTCTTTCACTGAACGCCACCACCACCGAGGATCGATGCTATGTGACCTTGAGCGGCCTGGAGAAGAACCTCGAGGCCGGGGTGGTGCTGCTGGAACAGCTCCTGGCCGATGCCCAGCCCAACGAGGAGGCGCTCAAAGGGCTCCTGGCCGATATCCGGAAGACCCGACAGGACCAGATGAAGGATAAGAACGCGGTGCTGTACGGGGGCATGGCGAATCTGGCCCGGTACGGTGCCCGCTCCCCGTTCAACGACGTGCTTTCCGATGCCCAGTTGAACGCCCTCACCAGCAAGAGCCTCGTTGATCGCATCAAGGGTCTGTCCGGCTACAAGCATCGCGTGGTGTATTACGGGAAGAAGTCGCCCAAGGAGTTGCAGGCCTTGCTCAATGCCAAGCACAAGATGCCGGCCAAGCTCAAGGAGGTGCCCGCCCCGCGCACGTACGCAGAGGTGCCCACCACCGCGAACACCGTGCTCTTCGTGGACCACGACATGGTGCAGGCCGAGATGCTCCTGGTGAGCAAGGCGGGACCGTTCGACGTGGAGAAGATGCCGTACGCCAGCCTCTTCAACGAGTACTTCGGCAGTGGATTGAGCAGCATCGTGTTCCAGGAGATCCGCGAAGCGAAAGCCTTGGCCTATGGCGCCAATGCCTCCTATTCCACCCCCGTGACCAAGGAGGAGGCGCACTATGTGCGCGCCTTCATCGGTACGCAGGCCGATAAGCTGAACGATGCCGTGGAAGCCATGTTGAAGTTGATGAACGATATGCCCGAGGCCAGTGAGCAGTTCCAAGGGGCCAAAGCCAGCGCCCTGAAAGTGATCGCCAGCACACGGGTCACCAAGGAGAACATCTACTGGAGTTGGGATGCCGCCCAACGCCGCGGGCTGGACTACGACGTCCGGAAGGTGAACTACGAGCGACTGCCGAACATCGATCTGGCCGCGATGAAGACCTTCTTCGACAAGGAGATCAAGGGCCGCAACTACACCTTCCTGGTCATCGGCAAGAAGAGCGCCATGGATATGACGGTGTTGGAGAAGCTCGGCCCGGTGCGCGAGGTGTCCAAGGCCGAGATCTTCGGCTATGATGAGGTGAAGTAGGAGCGGGGAGCGGATCCATGCAGAACGACGTCACGGCAGAGATCATCTCCATCGGGGATGAACTGCTCATCGGGCAAACGGTGAACACCAATGCCGGGTGGATGGGTGAACAGCTCGCCCTGATCGGCATCCGCGTGAAGCGGGTGGTCACCATCGGCGATCAACGCGATGAGATCATGCAGGCATTGGGGGGAGCCAGTGCCGATGTGGTGTTGATCACCGGCGGCCTGGGGCCCACCAAGGATGATATCACCAAGGACGTGCTCTGCCGGTTCTTCGATACCGAGCTGGTGCGCGATCCACAGGTGGAATCCCGCATCGTGGACATGTACGTACGTATGGGGCGAGACCCCCAGGATATCCTGGAGATGAATCGCGCACAGGCCGACCTGCCCAAGGCTTGCACGGTGGTCCCTAATGAGCGCGGTACGGCCAGCGGCATGTGGTTCGAGCGGGATGGCCGCGTGTACGTGAGCATGCCTGGGGTTCCCTATGAGATGAAGGCCATGATGGAGGGTGGCGTGCTCCCCGGCCTCCAGGAGCGCTTCAGGCCGCCCACCATCGTACACCGTACCGTGCTCACCACCGGGCTGGGCGAAAGCCTGCTGGCCACACGTATCGCCGATTGGGAGGACAGCCTCGCGGCGGAGCGTATCAAGCTGGCTTACCTGCCTTCACCAGGCATCGTCAAACTGCGGTTGTCCACCTATGCCGATCGGGATGCGGTGGCCGCCCACCAGCGTGTTGCCCGTAAGGTGGCCGAACTTCAAGCGCTGATCCCCGACCTGGTCTTCGGCGAGGGCGACGACCGCCTACCCAATGTGGTGGGCCGTCTACTGCGCGAACGCGGCCAGACCCTCGCCCTGGCCGAAAGCTGTACCGGAGGTTTCGTGAGCCACCTGATCACCAGTGTTCCCGGCAGCTCCACCTACTACATCGGTGGGGTGGTGAGCTATGCCAACGCCGTGAAGATGGAGGAGCTCGGGATACCCAGCGACATGCTCGAACTCAACGGCGCCGTGAGCCAGCCCGTGGTGGAGCAGATGGCCACCGGCGTGAAGGCCGCCCTGCGCACTCACTGGAGCATCGCCCTGAGCGGGGTGGCAGGGCCCGATGGGGGGACGCCGGACAAGCCGGTTGGCACCGTTTGGATCGCCGTGGCCGGGCCAGAAGGGGTGCGCAGCAAACGCGTGAACTTCCCCGGAACCCGCGATCTGGTCATCGAACGCAGCGCCCTCGCCGGCCTCAACCTCCTTCGGAAGTGGCTGTTGGAGGCTCGGTGATGGGCACCAGCCCCCCCTTGAACCCGCAGCCGACCACGCTCCTCCGTGTCATTTGTGTCGAATTGTTCCAGATGTCGGCCTTTTGTCTATCTTCGCGCCCCGTAATCGCAGAGAAGCCATGTCCAAGGTTTGCCAGATCACCGGTAAGAAGGTCATCACCGGCCACAAGGTGTCCCACTCGAACATCAAGACCAAGCGCACGTTCGCGCCGAACCTGCAGGACCGCAAGTACTTCGTCCCTGAAGAGAACAAGACGGTATCCATCCGCGTGAGCGCGGCAGGTATGCGCACCATCAACAAGATCGGTATCAGCGCCGCCATCAAGAAGGCCAAAGCCGCCGGGTTCTACAACGGCTGAGCCTGCGGCACGTTATTGGAAGGCGCCGGTCGGACTTAGTTTCGACCGGCGCCTTCGCGTTCCACGGATCCCCATACCATGCGGCACTTCCTCCTGTTCCTACTCGTTGCCCCGTCCTTCGCGCTGCCCCAGGACCTGCCCGTTCGGTCGCGCTTGTCCGACGATGTGCACGGGATCTACGATAACGATCTGCTCGGCCCCGCCTTCCACCGCGAGCGGCGCGAGGCGCTGCGCGCGGAACTGCCGACCGGGGGTGTCGCCCTCTTCCTGGCCGCCCCGGTGCGCAACAGGAGCAACGATGTGGACTACGAGTACCATCAGAACCCCGATCTCTATTACCTCACCGGCCTGCGCGAACCGCAGGCCATGCTCTTCATCTTCAAAGAACCGCGTCTGATCGCCGGGGAACGCACCACCGAACTGCTCGTGGTACAGGACCGCGATCCCGGGAGCGAGCAGTGGCTCGGCCGCCGAACCGGGCCACAAGAGGCACGCGAGATCCTGGGCGTGGCCATGGCCATGGGCGCACAGCGCTTCAAGTACACCGAGATCCCTTGGTCCACTACCGATATCCGCTTCGACCACGGAGAGGAGGCCCCTGTCGACGACCCACATTCCAGCACCGACCTGGCCGATCTGCTACGCCAACTGGACACCACGGCCCCACGACCGACCCCCAATGGGGCATCGGCGCTGAACCGATGGATGGCCCAACTGCGCGAAGTGAAACTGGAGGAAGAACTGGTGCTGATGCGGAAGGCCATCGACATCACCTGCCTGGCCCAGCAGGAACTCATGCGGCGGCTGGAGCCCAACATGACCGAGTATCAGACCGAAGCCATCGTGGAGTATGTCTTCAAGATGCACGGTGCGGAGCACGAGGGCTTCCCGAGCATCCAGGGAGGTGGCCCCCACAGTTGTGTGCTGCACTACACCACCAACCGCCGCACCTTGTCCGATGGCGACCTGTTGGTGAGCGACATCGGCGCCGAGTACCACGGCTATACCGCCGATGTCACCCGGACCTTGCCGGCCAATGGGAAGTTCACCAAGGACCAACGCACCATCTACGACCTGGTGCTGGCCGCCCAGGAGGCCGGTATCACCGAAGCACGTGTGGGCAGCCCGTTCAGGGCACCGCATAACACCGCGTGGAAGGTGATCGCCGAGGGGATGAAGGCGTTGGGGATCATCCAGGACGAGGCCGACCTGCGCCGCTATTTCATGCATGGCACCAGCCACTATCTGGGCTTGGACGTACACGACGCCGGCACCTATGGCGAGCTCAAGGCAGGCAGTGTCATCACCGTGGAACCCGGGATCTACATTCCTCGGGAAAGCCCTTGCGACCCACGCTGGTGGGGGATCGGGGTGCGGATCGAGGACGATATCCTCATCACCGAGGCCGGACCGGTGAACCTCTCCGCTGCGGCACCTCGCAAGGCCGAGGAGGTGGAGGCGCTGATGGCGAAGTAGATAGGATTTGGCCAGTTGGGGAACATCCCTTACTTTTGCGGCCCCTATGCCCGTGGCATGGGCTTAGACGAAAAGCGATGGCCAAGAAAGGGAACCGCGTACAAGTGATCCTGGAATGCACCGAGCATAAGACCTCCGGTCAGCCCGGCACTTCCCGTTACATCACCACCAAGAACCGCAAGAACACCACCGAGCGGATGGAGTTGAAGAAATACAACCCCATCCTCCGGAAGATCACCGTTCACAAAGAGATCAAGTAATAGGCGCCTCGCGCAACTATCATGGCTAAGAAGACCGTTGCTACCCTGAAGAAGGAAGGCGGAAAGACCTTCACCAAGGTGATCCGTATGATGAAGAAGGATGGCGCGAAGGGCTATTCCTTCGTGGAGCAGGTGCTGCCCACCGACGAGGCGGACAAGCTGCTCGCAGGCAAGTGATCCATCAACCTTTTCGTGGAAAGGCCGCACCCTCCGGTGTAGGCCTTTTCACATGTCAGGCCCATCCCTAATGGCATTCTTCGGATTATTCGGCAAGAAGAAGGACGAGAAACAGGTCGCTGCGGAAAAGCAGGACCTGGATCAAGGCCTCGAACGTTCGCGCTCCGGCTTCTTCAGCAAGCTGGCCCGCGTGGTGGCCGGCAAGAGCACCGTGGATGATGCCGTGCTCGACGACCTGGAGGAGGTGCTCGTGACCAGCGATGTGGGCGTGGAGACCACCCTGCGCATCATCCAGGCCATCCAGGACCGCGTGAAACGGGACAAGTATGTGAACACCAGCGAGCTCAACGGCATTCTCCGCGAGGAGGTGGCAGCGTTGATGAAGGACCCCGTGCCGGTGGACCCCTCCATCAAGCCCTACGTGATCATGGTGGTGGGGGTGAACGGTGTGGGCAAGACCACCACCATCGGCAAGCTGGCCTACGCCTTCAAACAGGAGGGCAAGAGCGTGATGCTCGGTGCGGCCGATACCTTCCGAGCCGCCGCCGTGGACCAGTTGCGCATCTGGAGCGAGCGTGTGGGTGTGCCCCTGGTGCAGCAGGGCATGGGCGCGGATCCCGCAGCCGTGGCCTATGATACCGTGGAAAGCGCCAAGGCCAAGGGGGCCGATGTGGTCATCATCGATACCGCCGGACGCCTCCACAACAAGGTGGGCCTGATGAACGAGCTCACCAAGGTGCGCAACGTGATGCGCAAGGTGGTGCCCGATGCGCCCCATGAGGTGCTCCTCGTGCTCGATGCCAGCACCGGCCAGAACGCCATCGAACAGGCCACGCAGTTCACCAAGGCCACCGATGTCACCGCCTTGGCCCTTACCAAGATCGACGGTACCGCCAAGGGCGGCGTGGCCATCGGCATCAGCGAACGTTTCGGGGTGCCGATCAAGTACCTTGGCGTGGGCGAAGGCATGCAGCACCTCCAGCTGTTCGACAAGAAGGCTTTCGTGGAGGCCTTGTTCAAGGAGTGATCCCATGAAAGCACGTACCCTTAAGCCCACCAAGGTCAACGTCGTTACCCTGGGCTGTTCCAAGAACACCTTCGATAGCGAGGTGATGATGGCCCAGCTCAAGGCCAACGGCATCCAGGTGGACCATGAGTCGGATAGCGGGGAGCACAACGTGGTGGTGATCAACACCTGCGGCTTCATCGACAATGCCAAGCAGGAGAGCATCGATACCATCCTCAGCTATGTCAAGGCCAAGGACCAGGGCTTGGTGGACAAGGTGTACGTCACCGGATGCCTCAGCCAGCGGTATGCCCCCGAACTCAAGGATGGCATTCCCCAAGTGGATGCCTGGTTCGGCACACGCGACCTGCCCCGGCTGCTGAAGACCCTGAAAGCCGACTACAAGAAGGAACTCATCGGCGAACGCCTGTTGACCACGCCCGCGCACTACGCCTACCTCAAGGTCAGCGAGGGCTGCGACCGGAAGTGCAGCTTCTGCGCCATCCCACTGATGCGCGGCAAGCACGTGAGCACGCCCATGGACCAGCTCGTGGCCAATGCGCAGAGCCTCGCCCGCCAAGGCGTCAAGGAGTTGATCCTGATCGCGCAGGACCTTACGTACTACGGACTCGATATCTACGGCGAACGCAACCTCCATGAACTCGTGGCACGCCTCTGCGATGTGGAGGGCATCGACTGGATCCGCCTGCACTATGCGTTCCCCAGCGGCTTCCCCATGGAGGTGCTGGAGGTGATGCGCGAGCGCAGCAACGTCTGCAACTACCTGGACATGCCCCTGCAGCACGGAAGCACCAACATGCTCAAGCGCATGCGACGTGGCATCACCCAGGAAAAGACCGAAGCGCTCGTCTCCACCATCCGCGAGAAGGTGCCCGGCATCGCCATCCGCACCACGCTCATCGCCGGGTTCCCCGGCGAGACCCCGGCCGATCACGACGACAACCTGCGCTGGATCGAGCGTATGCGCTTCGATAGACTGGGGGCCTTCACCTACAGCCACGAGGAGGATACCCATGCCCATACCATGGACGATGATGTGCCCGCATCCGTGAAGCAGGAGCGTGCGCAGGAGATCATGGAGCTTCAAGGCGGCATCAGCCTCGAACTCAACCAGGCCAAGGTGGGGAAGACCTTCAAGGTGCTGGTGGACAAGGCCGAGAACGGCCACTGGATAGCCCGTTCCGAGTTTGACTCACCCGAGGTGGACAACGAGGTACTGATCCCCTTCAGCGATGACGTGCACCTCCGCGTGGGCGATTTCGCCGAGGTGCGCATCACCGAGGCCAACGAGCATGACCTGCGCGCCGTGGTCGTGGGCGCATAGCCCACGTGCCGATCAGGGGGCGCCATTGGGTGGCCCCGGCGGATAAGCCCCTTCCTATCGCTTCTCGATCTCCAGCACGATGGCCATGGCCGCCTTGCTCGCCGCACCGGCAGCACCAAAGGTCTTGCCCATGGTGTAGCGCATCGATGCCGCATCGGTGAGCTCGTTGCCCAGCACCGCGTTCAGTTTCGCGTCCATGCCGGGGGCGGTGCTTGCCTTCAGCGCCGCATCCACCTTGTTGAAGTCGATGGCCTCACGGTACACCAGGATGGTCATCACATCGGTGGTGCCCACCTCGTCGGCCGTCATGCTCTGGTCGCGTGGGAATTGCCGTGTGCCGGTGATGCCGCAGTACGGCGAGTGTTTCGGCGTGTTGGGGAAGAGGATGTAGGTGCTGCCGTCCGTCTCCTGCCCGAAGCAATAGGTGTAGCACTCCACATTGTTGGTCATCTCCACCTTGAAGCGCGTGCCCTTGGCGATCGGCTTCTCCGTGCGGAAGGTGCGGCCACCGACATGGCGCAGGGCGATGTACTCACCGGTGGCATCGCCCGCCGCATCCACCAGAGGCAGCCCGAAGCGGATGTCGAAGGTGCTTGGCGCCACGTCCACGCCGTCGCCCATCGGATACACGGCATAGGCCTCCTTGGTGAAGTGTCGGAAGTCGTCATAACTCACCCAGGCCAGGCCGTTCTTTCCCCACTCCGGTCCCCAGGAGTTCATGATCTGGAAGCCACCCATGCCCGCCTTGTACTCGTCGTTGAACTTGTAGTCGTCGTACCCGATCACACACATGGCATGCCCGCCGAAACCCTGCATCCCGTAGTCGCTCTGCGCGGGCAGCCACTTGTCCTGGCCCATCATGTCCTGCATGAAACTGCCGCCCACCATCATGCCGATCACGATGGGGCTGCCTTGTGAAAGCTGCTGTTTCATGGCTGCCATATCCACCATGCTGTTCGGGTCGCCTGCCTGGGAGAGGCGCTGGAAGCCTTTGATCTTGAACGGCAGGGCCCGCTGCATCTCCGCGGTGGAGGGTTCTTTCGAGCAACTCTGATCGGTATAGCCGAACTGGCTGAAGGGCAAGGCTCCGTTGCGGCTCATCTGCTCCATGGCCCGCTGGATGTAGCTGCCCTGGCAGTCGCTGCCTTCGATCTTGATCTGGTTGTACATGTACGCCGGACTGAACGCGGTGCTGTTCGGGTCCTTATTGCCCGCGGCCGCCTCTACGATGGTGCGTGCGGCGTATGCGCTGGCCCAGGCCACACAGCTGCCTTGTTGCCCTTGGTTGAGTCGCTGCGGGGCATACTTCTCCAAGGAGAAACGCTCGGGCAAGGGGGCGTTCACATTGTCGGTGAGCGGTTCGTAAACCTCCGCCTTGTCGTACACCGCCGGGTCCATGTTGCCGCCCGTGGCGAACTGGAGCAGCTGCGCCACGTTGCCACCGCCTTCGCCCAAACAACCCTTCAGCCCTCCGGTGAAGTAGAGTACGGCACCGATGCCCAGCACCAACAACATCAACTTCGGCTTCTTCATCAACAGGCCGATCAGCATCGGCAACAACGAGCCCATGCCGCCACCACCACCACCTTGGTTCGCCCCTCCACCACTGCTGCGGCGGTCTGCACCGGGGTTGCGCTGGTCATCGGTCATTCGGATCGGCATGGCGGTCGGTTTTTAGAGTCGTGTTAGAAGGGACGTGCAGTGTGCCCGAAGGTCACTTCGATGTGCGGGATGAGCCCTTGCCCGTGAGCGTATGCCACCAGAGGATGAAGTCGCTGGCCAGGCTGTACAACGGGTATTGGAACGTGGCGGGCCGGTTCTTCTCGAAGAAGTAGTGCCCCACCCAAGCGAAGCCGTAGCCTCCCACCGGGATCAGCACGAGCCACCACGCGTTCTTTTGAAGAACAGCCAGCGTGATCCACAGACCGATCAAGGAGGTGCCGACGAAGTGGAGCAGCCGACTCACCCGGTTCTGGTGCTCGCTTAGGTAGAAGGGGTAGAACTCCTTCAGCGAGGTGTAACGGATGGGCGGTGTGGCCATGGGGGCGCCGACGTGGGATCCGAAATGTAGGTCAATGTCTTCAGAATTCGTTAGGTGCCGTTGTGGGGTCGAAGTGCTGCCGTCGCGATAGCATGCCCAACCGGTGTTGCCGTGGGCGGTGGACACACAACTCTGGACCTTGATCCACCCAGCAGGGAGCACACGGCGGCCATAGCGCCGACGGCGAGCCCCGATATTCCTCTGGTCGGACCGCTGCGCTTCGCGGCGGTCTTCTGGAGTTGCCTCGGCTTTGCGCTGCGTCCTTCGCGCTGGAACGCGGACCGCGCTCGCCCAAGGCTGTGCGACCGTTGATCCGAAGGGGTTACCACCCCAGGGCTATCGCGTCCTATTTCTACCGCCAGCACTGAGGATGTGCCGGAACAGGAGGCCCAGCGTACGGCGATCCTGTCCCCCTCGTGCCCGCCGAAGCGGGCTCAGGGTGAGGGGGCGGACCAAAGCGAAGCGGCGGTCCGGGGAGCAAGGAACGCTCGCTGGGCCTACTGTTCCCACCCAATGCCGAAGTCTTGACCCTTGACGAATGAAGACGCGACAGCCCTGGTTACCGCCCTGGGGCAGCGGACCATGCCTCCTGCTCGGGCTTCTAACTTTGCGCCCCATGCAGGTAGAGCGGATCGCGTATGCAGCCACCCGGCGGTTCACCGCCCCGGTGCTCGATCACCTGGCGAACGATCCATTCATCCGGGAGTTCCTGCCCCTGCCCGCCGATGTAGAGGGTTTGCGACATGCGGCACAGGAGAGGACCTTTCCCACCGAACAGCGCGCGGTGCTCTGTTCGGTGTTGGAGAGGCAGCTGGCACACCTCGATATGCACCCTGCCGTAAAGGCGAACCTGGAGCGGTTGCAGCGGCCGGATTGCCTAACGGTGACCACCGGCCACCAACTCTGCCTCTTCACCGGCCCGCTCTACGTACCCTATAAGATCCTCAATGCCATTCGGCTGGCGCGCGAGTCGGAGGCGCTGCTCGGGCGTCCGGTGGTGCCGGTGTTCTGGATGGCCACCGAGGATCATGATCTGGCGGAGGTCGATCATGCCACCATCCGGGGGAACACCGTGCGGTGGACCGATGGTGGGAGCGGACCGGTGGGTCGGATCCGGCTTTCGGGCATGGCCCAGGTGATCGATGCGGCCGTTGCCGCGCTCGGGCCCGGAGCCCATGCGGAGTGGGTCGAACGCCGGATGCGGGCAGCATACGCCGATGGTCGAACCCTGGCCGAGGCCACCCGGCAGTTCGTTCACGATCTCTTCGGCCACCATGGCCTGGTGATCATCGATGGCGACGATCCAGAGCTCAAGCGCCTCTTCGTACCCGTGATGGAGCAGGAACTCCTGCATCAGGTGGCGCAGCGTTCCGTGTCCTATGCCGACCAGCGGATCGCCGAACGGTACGGTGTGCAGGCCCATGTGCGGGAGTTGAACCTCTTCCACCTTCGGCCCGGTGCCAGGTCGCGCATGGTGCCCAATGCGGATGGGGTCCAGGTGCTCGATGGCGGCCCGCAATGGACCATGGAGGACGCTTTGCAGGCCCTTCGCGCCCGGCCGCAGGACTTCTCGCCCAACGTGCTGTTGCGGCCCATCTACCAAGAAGTCGTGTTGCCCAACATCGCCTACATCGGTGGAGGAGGGGAGTTGGCCTATTGGATGCAGTTGCGCTGGACGTTCCAGGCGCTGCAGGTGCCCATGCCCGTGGTTCTCCTGCGGACCAGCGCGGCCACCATCACCACCAAACACGTACAGCAGTGGCGCGCAATGGGGCTTGCCCTGGCCGATGCCTTCGCCCCGGTGGATCCGCTGAAGACGGCCGTTGCCGAACGGCAGGCGTCCTTCTCCACCGACCTTGCGGACGAGGCAGCCGGGCTGGAAGGGCTCTATGCCGCGATCCTGGCCAAGGCCTATCGCGCCGACCCTACGCTCCGGGGTGCGGTGGAGGCCCGGCGAACGCAGGCCCAACGTGGTGTCGAGCGGTTGCAGACGGCCATGCTGCGTGCGGCGAAGCGGGAGCAGGCGGTGTCCATGCGGCGAATCGACAACGTGCATGAAGCCCTGTTCCCTGGTGGTGGCTTGCAGGAGCGGAGGGATAACTTCCTGCCGCATGTGGCCGCCGAAGGGCTGGAGGCCGTGGATCGGTGGCTCGATCTACTGAACCCCCTGGAGAAGACCTTCGCCGTGGTGGTGGAGCCGTGATCAGTGCACGAAACGCTGGCTCTCCTGCCGTACGCCGTCGGAGATCCGGAACAGGTAGGCTCCGCGGGATAGCGATATGCCGTTCAACTCCGTACG
>CAUJED010000108.1:0-25294 GCA_963169535.1 Bacteroidota bacterium
CCTCACGGCATCCGGGAACAGCACCAGCAGATAGGCCAGGCCCAGAAGTCCGGTGGCGATGATGCCGCGCATGGTGCAAAGGTAGGCAAGTCCTTCATTCGCGCGATGCTTCCATGCCTGCGGCAAGTTCCTGCATCTTCATTACCGTGTTCCTATTGCGAGCGGGGTTCACCACGCCGATGCCCTTGTCGAACTTCTCGGCCAATTTGCTGGTTCCGAAGCCGTGCGGCGTGTGCAGGTAGCATAGGTGATAGGGTCCGATCGCCTGCTTCATCACCTTCAGTTCCTCGCCGCCGACGGCCAAGGCTTGCAGGGCCTTCACGGCTTCCGGCTTGGGCATCGCCGATAGCAGCACGGCATGCACGTGCTTGCCTTCGGCCTTTTGCGGGAAGGGGTCCAGCTTCACCACCTCGGCCCATTCCGCGGCGGTGGGAATGAAGATGGGCCGTTCGTAGTTGAATTTCTTCTTGCACAGCTCGGCCACTTTGGTCAGGGTCTCCTCGCGGGAGAGTGCGCTGCGCACCAAGGCGTTGCCGCTGTTGATGTAGGTAGTGGCTTGCTTGAACCCGGCCTTGGTGAGCGCCGCGCGCAGTTCCGCCACGGGCAGCTGCACGGGGCCGCCCACGCCGCGGAAGAGGAGGAGGAAGGTGGTCATGGTCGTTTTGGTGGTTTCAGGTGGACCGTGGCGCAACGGCGCCACTGATCTTTGTCAGTTACGGGTGGAGGTGTGGAGGTAATTTCGGAGTATGAGCACGGCAGAAACCTACATCGACATCTACACGAACCTCGGATTCTTGTTCTACAGTGTGGCGGCGGGCGACGGACAGGTACGTCAGGCCGAAGTAGAGGCATTGAAGAAGCTGGTGAAAGAGCGTTGGATGCCGTTGGAGAACAGCCGCGACGAGTTCGGAGTGGATGCGGCAGAGTACATCAGCATGGCCTTCGATCATGCCCACGAGAACCGGCTCGATAGGCAACAGGCCAAGGCGCGGTTCGAAGCGGCTTACCACGAGCACCAGGCCCGATTCGATCCTTCATTGAAACGCATGATCCTGGATACCGCTGTGGCCATCACCGATGCGTTCGGGCATACCAACAAGGCCGAGCTGGCGGCGTTGACGCAGCTTCAGGAGTTATTCAGGGCATGATGCCGACCGTTCAACCGCGGTAGGCGATCGCGCTGATCATCACGTTCACCCCGCGTGGAAGAGCTTGCACCCCAATGGTCTCGCGCGCAGGCGGATCACCTTGGGTGAAGAAGGTCTGGTACACGCGCGTCACTTCCGCGTAGTACTGCAAGTTGGTGATGTAGATGGTGCATTTCACCAGGTGTTCGTAATCCAGGTCTGCTCCTTTGAGGACCGCCCCCAGGTTCTCCATCACCTGCGTGGTCTCCATGGTGATGTTGTCCTTGCGCAGGGTCACGGTGTTGAACACCTGGCAGATCTGTCCGCTGATGAAGACGAAGCCACCGGCTTCCACGCCGGGAGTGAAGGGAGTGCCGGAAGAGTTGTCTTGACTGGCACGGATCGTACGCTTCATGGTTCGTGTGGCCGACACTGGTGCGCCGGTCTACGAAGTTGCACAGATCCCCGACAATGGCAAACGCCGACCTCGGAACGGAGGTCGGCGTTCGCGGGGGGGGCTTCCCAGGCTTATTGCTTCACAAAGCGCGCCATGCGAGGGGCGTTCGGGGCGGCCAGGTGAAGCACGTAGCTTCCAGGTTGCAGGGTCTCCGTGGGGAGGGTGGCGGCGCCGGTCTGCGTGAACCGATCTTCGAGGACCGTGCGGCCTTGCATATCGATGATGCGCCATGGAGCTGCGGCGGTGGCCTCAACGGTCAAGCGGTCCATGCAGGGCACGGGGTGGATGCTGAGCGGCTCGGTGCCCAGTTCCACGATGCCGGTGGCGGGAGGCCCAACGGCGAGGAGCAGGCCATTCATGCTGAGGACCAACGGCACCAAGGGCGACGTGCGCCAGAGCACGACCTCATCGTCCTCGTTCACCAGCTTAACCACATTGGCGAAGGTGCCCACCGGGGTGATGGCGGTGCCATGGCCACCGTAGACCCAGCTCACTGTGCCGGAGCCCTCCGCGTCGGTCCAAGGGTCGGAGAAAGTTCCGTTCAAGGACAGCGGGAAGGACAACACCTGCATGGGGTCGCTATATACATCGGGTTCGTCGGGCACGTCGGTGGCCACCAGCGACATGCCCGTTGCCGAAGTAGCGAAATAGCTGTAGTTGCTGCCCAATACCCCCATGTCCATATGCCAGGCGATATTGGCCGTGGGGTAGGTGGCGGCGTAGGGCGTTGCGGCGGCCGGCCCATGGGTGAAGGTGCCGATGTCCTGAAGTGTCACGGAGCTCAGATCCCACGTCTGGTTCGCCCCGTCGGTGGGGATCGACGCGGTGCCTGTGTCCGTGATGATGTACAACCGGTCGGTGAACGTGCCGATCGGGAACATGCTGTTGGTGAGCGTGACTTGTGCGTTGGTGGAAATGCCCAGGATCGTGAGAGCGAATGCGGAGAGTATACGCATGGTTCAAGGGTGTTAGGTGTTCAAATGTAGGGTTTCGCTGCCAGGGCCAGTCCACGGCCGCCAGCCACCGACACCGGGGTTGCGCATCGTCAGGCATCAGGCCCGTGTCGCCCTTGGGCCAGGCGGTGTTTCCGTAAGTTCTTCGGCGCTTTCGGTACGGATCATGATATGCGTCAGTTCGTGACGGTCGTCAGGGTCGGAGCTTTGGGGGCCGATCCACACAGATGCCCGATCCCACGCCACGCCCCCACACCTTCCACATCCCCGTGATGGGGCTGGGTTACACCATCGACACTCCCTTGAAGGTGGCGCATTTCGGTATTTCCTCGGTGGTCTCCATCATCGAGGACGAGTTGGTGGAGCGCATGCGCGAGCACCATTGCGGCCTGGCGGGTGAACCGTTCCTGCCCATCGCCAAGCAGGAATTGGATCATCGGGCGCAGCGGATCACCGCCTACCTGGATCTGCTGCAACGGCTGGTGGACCGCAACATGGAACGCGTGCGACAAGCTCCGTTCCAGCCGGGCAGCGACAGCACGAGGTATTTCGAGTTGCTCCCCGATGCTTCACCCTTGAAACAGCGGTACATCGCCATGCTCGCCATGGCACCGGGGAAGGAGCGGGACGCCGTGGAGCAGGAACTCCGGCTGGCGATGGTACCCGGTGCCATCGATGTGAACATCATGGCGAAGATCGACCCCGTGAACTACGACAAGGCGGGCGATCCCTTGCCCGAGGAGTATTGCGATGCCATGAGCGCTTTCCGTGGATTCGCCAACAGCACGTTGCGCTCCGCGGTGGTGCTCAGTGCGGGGTACAACCCGCGGTTGTACAACTACATCACACGGTTCGCCGATCTCAGGCCCGATGCCCAGGGCGTGCTGCGCAAGCGGATCATCTTGAAGGTGAGCGATGTGCGCTCCTCGCTGGTCCAAGGCCGGTTGCTGGCGAAGAAGGGCTTGTGGGTATCGGAGTACCGCTTGGAGTCGGGCCTGAACTGTGGCGGACATGCCTTCGCCACCGAAGGTCTTTTGATGGGTCCCATCCTCGAGGACCTCAAGGCGCAGCGCGAGGCCATCGCCACGGAACTATTCACGCTGTGCCAACAGGCCCTTGTCGCGGCGGGCCACGCATCCTTCATGGAACCGCCGGCCATGCGCATCACCGCGCAGGGCGGTATCGGTACGGCCGCCGAGGATCGATTCCTACGGGAACACTATGCGCTCGATGGCACCGGTTGGGGCAGCCCCTTCCTCTTGGTGCCGGAGGCCACCAATGTGGACGCCGCCACCATGGAACAGCTGATCCATGCCCGGCCTTCGGACTTCTACCTGAGTTGGGCGTCGCCGTTGGGCGTGCCCTTCCACAACTTCAAACCCAGTACCTCGGAGCGGCAACGCCTTACGCGCATCGCCAAAGGAAGGCCCGGCAGTGCGTGCTATAAGAAGTACCTCAGCAACGATACCGAGTTCACCGAACGGCCCATCTGCACGGCCTCGCGTCAGTATCAGGACCTCAAGATCAAGCAGATCAAGGCCAGTGGGGTGGACATGGCGACCATGGAACAGCGTATCGCGGCGGTCACCGAGAAGGACTGCTTGTGCGAGGGCTTGGGCGCCTCGGCGTTGTTGAATGCCGGTATGGAACCTGCCCACAAGTTGAAGGCGGTGGCCATCTGCCCGGGGCCCAACATGGCGTATTTCAACAAGGTGGTCTCCTTGCGTGCCATGGTGGACCACATCCATGGCCGCACCGATCTGCTCGCTGGCGTGGACAGACCGCACATGTTCATGAAGGAGCTTGGGCTTTACGTGGACTACCTGAAGCGGGAGATGCAGCAAGCGGGTCAAGCCATGACCGCTCGGCAGCAGCGTTACTTCGCCGGGTTCCGGAAGAACCTCGAGGATGGCTTGCGGTACTACACCGAGCTGATCCCCACCATGCAAGCCAAGGCCGCTGCGAACGTGGAACGGTTCAGGGCCGATCTGGATGGCTTCGCCCGCGAGCTGCGAGGCTTGGATCAGCCGGTGGCCTTGGAGGCGTAGCCATAAGGGGATGAAGGTGTGGGATCGCCTGGGACCCGCACAGCGAAAGGTCAAGCTGACCATCGTCAGTATTCGGACCAGTACATCCGCTGAATTTCGCGCTGCCGTATAGCGCACGAACCGCGCATCGGGAACACAGATGGCAGAGAAGCGATCCTCCTGGGCCGAGCCCTACAAGATCAAGATGGTGGAACCCCTCACCATGACCACCCACGCCGAGCGCGAACAGGCCATGGTGGAGGCGGGGTACAATACCTTCCTGCTGCCTTCCGAACGCGTCTACATCGACCTGCTCACGGACAGCGGTACCAGTGCCATGAGCGACCGCCAGTGGGCCGGGCTCATGCTGGGCGACGAAGCGTACGCTGGCAGCCGCAACTACTATCACCTGGAGGCGGCCATCCAGAAGTACTACGGATACAAATACATCGTACCCACCCACCAAGGGCGGGGTGCGGAGAACATCCTCTCGCGGATCCTCATCAAGCCGGGCGATATCGTGCCCGGTAACATGTACTTCACCACCACCAAGCTCCACCAGGAGCTGGCGGGTGGCAGCTTCGTGGACATCATCGTGGATCAGGCGCACGATGCACAGAGCACCTTCCCTTTCAAAGGCGATGTGGATCTCGCGAAGCTGCAGCGGGTGATCGACGAGCACGGTGCGAAGAGGATCCCGTACGTCTCCATCGCCACCACGGTGAACATGGCCGGCGGGCAGCCCATCTCACTGGCCAACCTCAAGGCCCTGCGCGAGCTCTGTACCGAGCATGGCATCCGCATCATCCACGACATGACACGCGTGGCCGAGAACGCCTACATGATCCAGCAACTGGAGGAAGGGCAGCGTGATCGCAGTGTGGCGGAGATCGTTCACGCGATCTGTTCGCTCACCGATGGGGCCACCATGAGCGCGAAGAAGGACGCCTTGGTGAACATCGGTGGGTTCATGGCCACCAACGAGTGGGAGGTGTTCGAAGAAGCGCGGAACATGGTGGTGGTGTACGAGGGCCTGCACACCTATGGCGGATTGGCGGGCCGCGACATGGAGGCCATGGCCATCGGTATCGCGGAGAGCGTACAGGATGATCACATCCGTGCCCGTGTAGGCCAGGTGTTCTACCTCGGGCAGAAGCTGCTCGACATGGGCATACCCATCGTGAAGCCGGTGGGTACGCATGGGGTCTTCCTCGATGCGAAGGCCTTCCTGCCGCACCTGCCACAGACCGCCTTCCCGGCGCAGACCTTGGCCGCCGAGCTCTACATCGACTCGGGGGTGCGGGCCATGGAACGTGGCATCGTGAGCGCAGGCCGCGACAAGGAGACCGGTGATCACTGTTACCCCGAACTGGAACTGGTGAGGCTCACCATCCCCCGGCGGGTGTACACGCAAGCCCACATGGACGTGATCGCGGAGAGCGTACAGCGTGTGTACGAGCGCCGGGACACCATCACCGGGCTGAAGATGGTGTACGAGCCGAAATACCTGCGCTTCTTTCAGGCGCGTTTTGAACGGTTGGGGTGAATGCGGGTGAAGGTGGTGAGAAGGGAGAAGATGGAGAAAATGGAGAGAATGGAGAAGATGGTGAAGGTTGTGAAGGAGGTGAAGGAAGTGAAGAAGGCACCTCCGCACCATGACCAGTAGCACGTACCTCCCGTACTTCACTTACCTCCATCACCCTTCTCACCACCCCCACCTTTCTCACCACCCTCGCCACTATCACCCCCCTCAACAATGAAACATCGCACCATCATCGAACCGTTCCGCATCAAGAGCGTGGAGCCCATCGGCATGAGCACCGAGGCCGAGCGCGTGGAACAGCTGAAGGCCGCGCACCACAACCCCTTCCTGCTGCGCTCGCGTGATGTGATCATCGACCTGATGACCGACAGTGGTACCAGTGCCATGAGCGCGCACCAGTGGGCAGGTATGATGGAAGGCGACGAGGCCTACGCGGGATCGCGCTCGTGGGAGCGGATGGAGGCGGCCGTACAGGAGCTCACCGGAATGGATCATGTACTGCCCACGCACCAGGGCCGGGCGGCGGAGCGCATCATCTACGGTCACCTCGGGGGGGCGGACAAGGTGTTCATCAGCAATACCCACTTCGACACCACGCGCGCCAACATCGAGTTCACGGGTGCCACCGCCACTGACATCCCCATCGCCGAGGGCGGTGATCCCGCGTTGCAGCACCCGTTCAAGGGCAACATGGACGTGGCCGCGCTGGATCAGTTGTTGAAGGAGCACAAAGGCAAGGTGGGTGCGGTGATCCTCACCGTGACCAACAACAGCGGAGGAGGTCAGCCGGTGAGCATGGCCAATGCTGAAGGTGTTTCGAGCATCTGCAAGCGCCACGGGGTGCTCTTCCTGCTGGATTGTTGCCGCATCGCGGAGAACAGCTGGTTCATCAAGCACCGTGAGCCGGGCATGGAGGGTCTTTCGTACCGCGCCATCGCTCAGCGCATGTTCGCCCTGGCCGACGGTGCCGTGATGAGCGCGAAGAAGGATGCCCTGGTGAACATGGGTGGCTTCCTCGCCTTGCGCGATGGCGCACTGGCCGAGGCCTGTACCAACCTGCTCATCATCACCGAGGGGTTCACCACCTATGGCGGGCTCAGCGGCCGCGATATGGAGGCGATCGCTGTCGGGCTGGATGAGGTGTTCGATCCACACTACCTCGATTATCGCATCCGGAGCACCACCTTCCTGGGAGAGAAGTTGCATGCCTTGGGTGTTCCGCTCATGCGCCCCATCGGTGGCCATGCCGTGTATGTGGATGCCAAGAAGCTGTATCCGCACATACCGGCGCATGAGTATCCCGGACAGGCCTTGGTGTGCGAGCTGTACCGGCTGGGAGGGATCCGCAGCGTGGAGATCGGTTCGGTGATGTTCGGCACCTATGCGGACGATGGTGCCTTACGGCCCGCCCGCATGGAACTGGTGCGCCTGGCGATCCCGCGTCGCGTGTATACGCAGAGCCATATCGAATACGTGGCGGAGACCTTCGAGGAGATCATCCGCACCCGACACGATGTTCGGGGCTATCGGATCGTGAAGGAGCCGAAGTTCCTGCGCCATTTCACGGCGTGGTTCGAACCACTGGGGTGAGTGGAGGGATCGGCAAGAGGGCCATGGAACACCTACGGATCAATAAGCGCTTCACCTTCGAGATGGCCCATGCCCTGCGCGGCTATCCCGGCCCTTGCAGGCATATCCATGGCCACTCCTATGTGCTGGAGGTGTCGGTGGCCGGTCGCCTTGGCGCAGCAGGTGCCGCGGATGAAGGCATGGTGATGGACTTCGGCGTGTTGAAGACGATCGTTCATCAGTCCGTGCTTACGCACTATGATCATGCGCTGGTCCTGCACCTGGAGGAACGGCCCGCGATCCCCATGGATCATCCGCTCTTCGCACGCACCGTGTTCGTGCCCTGGCAACCGACCTGTGAGAACCTGCTGCGCGACATCGTGGAGCGCGTGTCGCAGCGGTTGCCAACGGACCTCCGCCTGGCGCATGCCAGGCTCTACGAGACGGCTACGAACTGGGCCGATTGGATGCCCGCGGGATCGACTTCCGCCCGCTGACCATTCGCTCCAGCGTCTTACCCTTACGGATACGCACCTCCTTGCCCACGAGCTCGATGATCCCCTGCTGTTGCAGGTCGGAGAGGGCGCGGATCACACTTTCGTACGAGGTGTCGGCCATGCTGGCGATATCGCGGCGGGGCAGGGTGTACGCCAGCACGGTGGGCCGTTCGCGGTCCATGCCGAAGGTGCTTTGGCACAGCAGGAGCACCTGGGCCACGCGTTGCGCCACCTCCATCTCCATCAGATCGCGTTGCTGTTGGTCCAACACGCGCATCTCCGCGGCGAAGTACAGCAGGAAATGATAGCAGAACAGGTTGTTGGCCTGTAGGGTGCTGAGGAACAGCTCCATCGGGATCACGTTCACCGTGGTCGGTGTAAGGGCGATGGCGCTGGCGGCGTAGGTGGGTTCGTCGCCGATGGCCCGATGCCCCAGCACCTCGCCATCGCCGGCCAGCCGGATGATGCGTGCCTTGCCGCCCGGTTGGTGCACCACCACCTTCACGCGGCCGCGGTGTACCATGAACATGTGTTCGGCCTTCTGGCCGGAGGCGAAGATGGCCTCGCCCTTGCCGAATTCCAGCCGGGTGTTCTGCTTTCGCAAGAGCTCCTGCCACTTCGGGGTGCAATAGCGCGCGATGAGCTGGTCCAGGTGGATCAGCGGACTTGCAGGTGTGGTTCCCATTGGTGCTGCAAAGTAGACCACTTCCCCCAAGGTGCGGTCGCACTCCATCGTTCCGCAACAAGGTTGGCGGCCCTGCCTTCCGTTCTTTTCGGCCACGATCAGAATGGACTGCCAAGCGCGGGGTCCGTAACGAACGTTTCGTCCGTGAGGGTGTGCAGGAAGGCGATCAGGTCGGCCTTCTGCTGTGAGGTCAGTCCCAAGGTGATGCCGGTTCCGGGTTTCGTCATGATCGGATCCAGGCTTGGGCTGTGTTGCACGCCGCCACTGTAGAAGTCGATCACCTCTTCCAAGGATTGGAAGCGCCCATCGTGCATGTAGGGAGCGGTGAGGGCGATGTTGCGCAGGGTGGGCGTTTTGAAGGCGCCCATGTCCATCGGCGCGCCAGTGATCGCATAGCGCCCCACATCGTAGCCGCTGAAGGCGGACTGCAGGCCGATGTTGTGGAAGGCATTGTCGGTCATCAGCGGGCTCGTGTGGCAGTGGAAGCAGTCGCCGGCTTCGGAGAAGAAGATCATGGCACCGAGCTGCTCCTGCACGGTGAATACCGCCTGCCCCATCTTGACCTGGTCGAACTTGCTGCGTGTGGAGGTCAGTCGTCGGAACCACTGCGCCAGGGCACGGGTCACATCATGGCGGGTGATGGTGTTGGTGCCGAGCGCTTGGCGGAAGAGCGCAGGGTACTCCGGGTGGTTCCGTAGCGGTTCAACATCCACTTGGAAGAAGTCCTCCACCTCGAAGCGCAGGATGTCCTCGAGGGTTCCGCTCACCTTGCCGTTCCAGAGGAAGTTGGTGCTCCATGCCAGATTCACATGCGGCAGAACGTTGGTGCCGTTGCCGGGAACGGTGAACGACCGGGACTGGTCGTGGCAGCTGGCGCAGGCGCGGCCCTGGAAGGGTCCGTTGTGCGAGAGCAGGGTGTCGTAGTACAACCGGCGGCCCAAGGCCACACCTTCCACGGTGAGGGGATCGTCCGCGGGTATGTTCAGCGGCGGGAAGTACGAAGGCACGTCGAGTTCCAAGGGCGTTGTGCGGGAGAGGTCCGGCTGGATCCCTTCGAGGTCGTCATGCCGACAGGCCATGGTGGTCACGAGGATGACCAGGGTGATGAAGGCGGCGGCCACGGACGCTCTCATGGCGTATGCACCAGGGTGAAGGCATCGGCACAGTTGTCGCGCAAGAGACCCATCAAGGCCATGCTGCCCATGGACATGTTCCCGGTCGGCAGGTCATAGGTGTGCGGGGTGCGGAACACTTCGTTGAGGTTGAACCGAAGCGTGAGCGTGTCCGCAGTGCCATCCAGGGTGAATGGCTGTGCCATGGCGCAGGTGGGCAGGTTCGCGTCGCGGCCCAGGTGCATGGCGAAGCCATTGGGCTGTCCGTTGTGGATGAAGTGTCCTTCGAACTTCAAGAAGTGGTAGCCACCGCCCATCATGTCGGGCCAGGCCATGTTCAGGTTCTCCATGGTGTTCGGTAGGGCGCCGGTCTGGTTCAGGTCCGGGGGTAGGCCGAGGAGCACGGTGGCACCAGCGTACGTTCCTGCGGGAAGAACGCCGAGGTCGATGGGCGATCCGTTGGCGCCATGGATGTACCATGGACCGGCGATCACGTGGTCCGATGTGCCGTTGGAGCCGATCAAGGTCAGGGCGCTGAGGTAGTATTCCAAGCGGGTCACGCTGTATCCGTGCCCCGCTTCGTTGGCGTAGCGCAGGGTGTCGTATTCCAATGGTGCGCCATCCACATGGTGCGCCAACACCAAGGTGGAACGGGCGGAGGGGGCGCTCGGTGCTGTGGGCGACGCGGTGTCCTCCGCATCCTTCTTGCAGGAAGGTAGGCTGGCAGCCAGCAGGGTGCATCCGAAGAGGGCGAGGAGGAGGGGACGGTGCATGGGTTGGCCGTAGGATCACAATGAGTGGTGAAACAAAAGTATGACATGTATCATATAAAGGGGACGAGAACGTCCTAATATTGCCTAAGTCGACCGGTGGCCGTCCTCCGGTCCCAACGAAAACCCACCCTCACATGGTACGGACACGACACTTACTCCTGCTGATCCCAGGTCTCTTCTTGCTGCGCGCGCCCGACGCCCATGGCCAGTGCACGACGACCAATGCCACTTCCTGTGTTTGCCCTGGAGGTGCGCAGGAATGCGACCTGTTGCCCGATCTTACGATCTCCTGGTATGGCATCCTCAACTACCTCTCCGGTCCATCGGAGACACCGGGTCGCATCCGGATCAGTGGTAGTACGCCGAACATCGGTTTGGGACCCATGGAGATCCGTGGGGTGGACGTCTCGGGATATCGACGGTTCACCTGTGGGGTGGACACCTTCGAGGTCTATGATCCGAACGCTCAACAGCAGTTCACCTGCCCCAACGGCGGAACGGCCAAACAGCTGATCACCCAACGGGTGTTCCATAAGAACGGAAGTGCCATGAGCTCGTGGGAGCGGGTTCTGGACCAGGGCATGACCTACACCTCCACGCAGGGGAACACGCGCTTCGATCAATGGGGTGTGTACAGCTTGCGGATGCCCGAACCCGGGGTGAGCGATCCACGCCAATGGCCTATCGTGAACGAGGGTTACAAGTTGGGCTTCTGCCTGATGGACTATAACAATTGCGGGCAACCGGCGGTGGCGCATCACTGCAAGGATGACAACACGCAGTACAATGCGGGCAATACGCTCAACGTCTCCAGTTTCCCCAACTACGGGCTGGGTGGTGGCAACTACAGTTGCAGCATGGTGCGGCAGGGCATCTCCTCCGGCTATACCGATATCTACAGCGAATACCTCGATGGCATGTGGATCGACATTCCGTCGGGCGCGTGCAATGGCGAGTATTGGATCGTGTACGAGGTCGATCCACTGGATCGGGTGCTGGAGTCGAACGAGGACAACAACTGGACGGCCGTTCCCTTCACGCTCACCCAACAGACGGCCACCTCCCCACGGGCCACCATCACCTGCGACGAGCAGGCCTACCAGTGCGAAGGAGGGCAGGTGCGGCTCCGGGCCAATGCGGGGCAGTCCTACCTCTGGAGCACCGGGGCCACGACCAACAGCATCCTCGCCGGTCCGGGAACGTACACCGTCACGGTAACTGGTCATTGCGGCACCGCCACCTCCTTGCCATACACGGTCACGGCGCTGGCTCAACCGGCCGTGCCGGTGGTCGATGATGTGATCATCTGTGAAGGTGGCGAGGCGGAGCTGTTCTCCGCCGATCCCGATGTGGTGTGGTACGATGCATCGGGCAACGTCGTGGCTTCCGGTGCGCACTTCACCACACCACCGCTGTATGCCACCACCACCTACCAGGTGGCTGGGGTGAATGAGGATCCGGGAACGGTGATCCACGGCGGCAAGGCGAGCAACAGTGGTGCGGGTGACTTCCACGCCGGGGCACAGCGCCTGGAGTTCAATGCCCAGAAGGCCTTCCGCTTGAAGTCCGTGAAGGTGTATGCCGGCAATGCCGGATGGCGGACCGTGGAGCTGGTGGATCGGATAGGCGTGCTGCGGGCCACGCGGTCGGCCTGGTTGCCCGCTGGCGAGTCACGCATGACCCTGGACTTCGATATCGTGCCCGGTGATGGCTATAAGCTCACGGTGGCCGGTACGGCCGATCTGTGGCGGAACGGGACCCAGGTGAGCTATCCCTACGCCATCGGCGATGTGGCGACGATCACCGGTTCCAGTGGTGGAGCCTCGTTCTACTACTATTTCTACGACTGGGAGGTCCACTACGGTGGCGGGGAGTGCAGAAGCGCCATGGTGCCCGTGCAGGTTGAAGTGGAGATCTGCACCGGCGTGGAGGAGCCACTGCCTTTGCGAGGCTTCCAGGTCTACCCCAACCCCAATGCCGGTTCGTTCGCCGTGGAGTTGCACCTGTTGCGGGACACGCATGTGGCGCTCACCATGGTGGATGCGTTGGGCCGGGTGGTGTACCACGAAAAGCGGTCCGCCGTGGCCGGGCAATGGCGACACCCCATCGCCGTGGAGGGCCTGGCCAAGGGGATCCATAACCTCCATGTGGACCTCGTGGGCAGGCGATTCTCCAAGCGGGTGGTGATACAGTGACGCTCGGTCACAGGAGTTGGCATGGAGCGACCGGTGCGATATAAGGCTTATGAGAAGTGGCGCATCGCCACCCTGGTGGGCGTTCACCTGCTCTTCGTAGCGCACTTCGTGCACTGGAAGTTGAAGGGCCGCACGCTGGCGCCACTGGAGTTCAACGAGGTGTTGTACACCATCCACCAGGGCATCGTCACCGCGGGGTTCGTGCTCATGGCGGTGGTGATGGTGGCCACCTTGGTCTTCGGCCGCTTCTTCTGTTCGTGGGGTTGTCACATCCTGGCCCTTCAAGATGCCGCAGGCTGGCTCATGGACAAGCTGCGGATCAAGCGGCAGCCGATCCGTTCACGCACATTGGTCTGGGCCCCCATCGCGGTGATGTTCTATCTCTTCATCTGGCCACAACTGCTTCAGCTCTGGCATGGTGCGGGGCCGCAGACCATGGAGGTGGTGGCGGCGGGCGGTTCGCGCTGGTCATCGTTCACCACCGACGATATGTGGCGCAACCTGCCGCCACCCGGCGTGGCCGTGTTCACCTTCTTCGTGTGCGGCTTCGTCATCGTGTACCTCTTGGGCAGCCGTGGTTTCTGTTTCCAGGCCTGCCCCTATGGCGCCTTGTTCGGCCTCGCCGATCAGCTCGCTCCAGGTCGCATCGTGCTGGCGAAGGATTGCAGCCAGTGCGGCCTGTGCACCCAGGTCTGTTCGTCGGACATCCTTGTGCATCGGGAGCTCGCCATGCATGGCATGGTCACCAACCCCCGCTGCCTGAAGGACCTGGACTGCGTGGCGGTCTGCCCGGAGAATGCCGTGCAGTATGGTTTCCGTAAACCACCGTTGTTCCGCAAGGGGCATCCGATGGGCGCGTACGGTGGTCGCTTCAGCAACTCCTGGCGCGAAGACCTGTTCCTGGCCGGTGCTTTCCTGGTGGCCATGCCCATCCTGCGAGGCTTGTACGATCGGGTGCCGTTCCTGTTGGCCGTGGCCTTGGCCCTGTGCAGTGCCTATCTCCTGCTGGTGGGCGGTCGACTGCTGTACCGGAACGCCTACCAGGTGCGGGGCGTACTGCTGAAGATGGATGGTGGCCTGCGTCGTGCCGGCATCGGGGCCGCGGTGCTCGTGGTCCTGCTTGTTGGCTTCCTGGCACATTCCGCCGTGGTCCAGTATCACTCCAAGGCCGGTCGATCGCTGTTCCAGCGGATCACGGTGCAGCACGCCGGTGATATCGATGGCCAGTTGCTGGACCGGGCCATTGGGCATTACCGGTCCGCGCTCGCCATTGGTTTCATGGCTCCGGCGGATCAGCGGCAGGAGTTGGCCGCACTATGTCTGCTCCGTGGCGAGACCAACACGGCCGAGGCGCTGTTGCAAGGCATCCTGAAGGAGGATCCCACCCATGCGGAAGCCCGTTATCACCTGGCATCCACCATGGCGCGGCGCGGCGATCTGAACGCGGCCACGCTCCAGTGGGAAGAGGCCTTGTCCGTGGGGCGGGAACGTTCCACGGGCCGGAGCCGGGAGCTGCTCGTGCGTAGCGCCCTCGAGCTGGGCGCCGCACATGGCACGCAGAAGGAACCGCAGCGCGAACGCGAGGCCTACCGGAAAGGCCTGGAGCGGGTGCCGGGCGAAGTACCACTGCTGGTTGCCCTTGGCAACGTGGAGAGCCGCATGGGGCTCGATGCCGAAGCGATCGCTCACCTCGAGGAGGCCGTCGCGGCCGGTGGTGCCACACCCATGCTCCACAACAACCTCGGCGCGCTTTACCTCAGGGCCGGTGCGCATGGCAAGGCACTGGAACATTTCCGTGAACTCGCCCGGCTGCGTCCGGACGATGCGCAGGTGCACTACACCACCGGGGTGCTGCTGGCCCGCGTTGGCGATAGGGAACGGGCCATGCAGCACCTCTCCCGTGCGGCACGGCTCGCACCCCACGACCCGCGGGCTGCCCAGGCGCTGGCCATGCTTCGCGGTGGTGAGGACCGACCGTTGCGCAGCCCTTGAACACGATGCCATGATCCACTTCATCCTACTGCCGATGCTGCTGTTCCCCTATTGGGCCGATGGACCGAGGCCACAGCCCCCCACCGAACCGTGGAAGGCCCCGCCCCAAGCGGATCAGTACAAGGATCCGTTGGCCGACGACCCCAAGGCGGTGCAGCGAGGGGCGCAGGTGTTCTCCGCCGTGTGCTGGACCTGCCATGGCCCGAAGGGGCAGGGTGATGGTCCTGCGGCCACCGGCCTCACGACAGCGCCTGCCAAGCTCTCCGCGGCAACGGTGCAGGCCCAGTCCAACGGAGCATTGTATTGGAAGATCACCCATGGCCGCGGCGACATGCCCACCTACGAGGAAGTGCTCAGCCGGGAGGAACGCTGGGCCGTGGTGCATTACCTCAGGACCCTCGCGCAATGAACACACGACCGTTCCGATACATCACCTCACTGCTGATCGCGGCGGCGGGTACGACCATGGCCCAGGCACAGGATGCGGCCACGTCGGAGCCCGTGTCACGCACCTTTGCCGGTACGCAGGTGATCAACGCACAGAGCATCGAAGTGGTGCCACGCAAACGCTCCTTCGGCTTCATGATCCAGCATCGCTTCGGTGAGTTCGGACCGGATCAACAGGCGTTGAAACAGTTCGCTGGCCTCGACCTACCGGCCAACATCCGCTTCGCTTTCCAATACGCACCCGTCACCGGCATGCACCTGGAACTGGGCCGCAGCAAGAACGGCAAGGTGTACGACCTCGGGGCCAAGGCCAGGTTGTTGAGACAGACCGTGGAGAACGAGGTGCCCGTGTCCATCACCATCTGGACCAACGTGGGGTTGATGGCCGATGACCTTCCGGCCGTGGGCGATCGAGATTTCTTCGCCGATGGTACGACGCCGTTCGCCTACCACTTCAAGCATCGTCTTTCGTACAGCACCGAGGCCATCGTGGCCCGGCGCTTCAGCGAACGGATCTCGCTTCAGCTGGCCGCCGTGGCCGCATACCGCAACCTGGTGCCCGTGGGCGGCTCCAACCTTACACTGGCCGTGCCGATCAGTGGCCGGGTGAAGGTGAGCACCAAGGGGGCCGTGCTGTTCGAGGTGGCGCCGATCGTGGAAGGCCGATCGCCGAAGGAGCATCGTGAGCCGCTGGCGATCGCGTATGAAGTGGCCACCACCGGCCATGTGTTCCAGATCGTGCTGGCCAGCGGCCAGGAATTCATCGGACAGCGGCTGTACACCTCGGCAGCATCCCGCTACGACGAAGGCCACATGCACCTCGGCTTCAATATCGCCCGCACCCTGTTCGTCAAACCCCGGAAGGAAAGACCATGAGACCTCATCCCACGCATCGTTCCGCGCTCTTGTTGGTGGTGGCCGTACTGGTCGGTTGTGCGAAGGACGAAGGTCCGCTCCATGTGCCGCGCCCCGTGGATCCGACGATCCCCATGGACACCGTATCGTTCAGTGCCGAGGTGGTCCCCATCTTCACCGCGCACTGCTGGCTCTGCCATCCACCCATGGCCAATGGGATGGATCTCTCCGCACAATACGCGTACGGCGAACTGGTGAACGTGCCCAGTGTGAACTGGGCCCCGGCACTGCGTGTGGTGCCCGGCGATCCCGAAGCATCCGTGTTGTGGAACAAGATCAACTTCACCGAGACCTATGGCCTGGGCATGCCGCCCAATGGTACTCCGCTAAGCAGTGAGGAACTGCGGACCATCCGCGAATGGATCGAGCAGGGGGCGATGGACAATTGAATGGCGGCTGTGCGATGTCCGTACCCCGCGTGTTCCTTGCCGTTGGTGATGTTCATCACTCCCCGCTCCACCGATCGAACGGACCTTTACCTCCGAAATGCGACGCCATGCAACATAAAGTGGAGGCTCAGTGGATGGGCCGGATGAAGTTCAATGCGTTGGTGAACGGACATACCTTGGTGATGGATGCGCCACCACACGTGGGCGGCGATGACGAAGGCCCGATCCCCAAGCCGTTCATGCTCACCGCCCTGGCCGGATGCACGGGCATGGACGTGATCGCCCTGTTGCGCAAGGAGGGCATCGCGCTGGGTTCGTTCGGTGTCGATGTCACGGGCGAGATCAGCAAGACCAAGCCCATCGTGTACACCAGCGCACATCTGCTCTACGATGCGCAGGGCGATCCGGCCCATCGGGAGGCCACCCTGGCGGTGGTACAGCGTTCGCAACACGAGCTCTGCGGGGTGAGCGCCATGATGAAGAAGGCCATGCCCGTGACCTGGACCGTGCGCTACAACGGCGAGGTGGTGTTCGACAACAGTACGCCGGCCTGACCGCGGAGCGCCTTGCCGTGAAGCGCATCGCTGTTCGGTGCGTGGGATGGGGCCGGGGGCGGCCATCAGGCGCCGTGGTCACGATGCGCCCCACCATCGCATGGATGTCCTGGTGCGCTGCGGACCAGGAGAGCCCGACCTTCGCACCATGGAATACCGAACGATCGGACCATCGGACCTGCGACTGCCGGTGATCACCTTCGGCGCCTGGGCCACCGGGGGCTGGATGTGGGGTGGCGCGGACCGCCGTGCCGCCGTGGCCGCCATCCGCGCCGCATACGATGCGGGGATCACCGCGATCGATACCGCACCCATCTATGGCCAGGGCCTCAGCGAGGAGGTCGTGGCCGAAGCGCTGGAGGGTATCCCGCGCGACCGGGTGCAGTTGCTCACCAAGTTCGGATTCCGTTGGGACTTGAAGCAGGGTGAGTTCGGCATGCACACCCAGGATCGCTACGGACGGCCGTTGGAGGTGTACAAGTACGCCGGTCGGGAGAGCGTGATCCAGGAGTGCGAACAGAGCCTGCGGCGTCTGCGTACCGACCACATCGACCTGCTTCAGCACCACACGCCCGATGGCACCACCCCGATCAGCGAGACCATGGAGGCCATGGAGCGCTTGGTGCAACAGGGCAAGGTGCGGTACATCGGGGTGAGCAACTACACGGTGGAGCAGCTCAATGAGGCCCGCGACCACGCGCGGGTGGTGAGCGACCAGGTGCCGTACAGCATGCTCAAGCGTGCCGTGGAACAGGAGCTGATCCCGTACACCGCCCAACACGGGGTGGGCATCATCGCATACAGCCCGTTGGAGCGCGGGTTGCTCACCGGCAAGTACCGACCTGGCCATGTCTTCGCCCCGGGCGATCACCGCACGGGCCACAAGCACTTCCGTTCGCAGAACATCCAGCGGGTGAACGCCATGCTCAATGCGTTGCGGCCCATCGCTGCGGACAAGGGGTGTACCCTGGGTCAGCTGGTGTTGCGCTGGACCTTGGACCGGCCGGGCATCACCGTATTGTTGGTGGGCGCACGCGATGCCAGGCAGGCCACGGAGAACGCCAACGCCGTGCAGGTGATGCTGGCACCGGAAGAACGCCGGACCATCGACGCGGCGCTGGAAGGGCTCGTGCTGGATCTCCACTGAGGTGGGGAACGAGCTGGTGCCTTGGCGGGTATCCGCCATCCTCCGTTACCTTGCCCGCCATTGCGACCCATGCCAGGCCTACCTCCCGCGATCGCTACCTTCTTCGTCGAGGTTGGAAGCCTCGCCCACTTCACCGGGCGTTTCTTCCGCCATGCCTTCCATCGGCGATTCGCCTGGGATGAGTTCCTGCGCCAGTGCGTGGTACACGGTTACCGTTCGTTGGCGCTGGTGGGCATCACGGCGTTCATCATGGGCTTGGTGCTCACCGTGCAGAGCAGGCCCACGCTGGCGCGTTTCGGAGCGGAGAGCATGCTGCCCGCCATGGTGGCCATCAGTGCGGTGCGCGAGATCGTGCCGGTGGTGACGGCCTTGATCGGTGCGGGCAAGATCGGCAGCAGCATGGGAGCCGAATTGGGCAGCATGCGCGTGACCGAGCAGATCGATGCCATGGAGGTGAGCGGGACCAACCCCTTCCGCTACTTGGTGGTCACGCGTGTCTGGAGCACCACGTTGATGTTGCCGATCCTGGTGGTGTTGGCCGATGTGATCGCCATCGTGGCATGTTGGATGGGTGTGAACATGTACGGCACGGTGAGCTGGCCGCTCTTCCAGCATCAGGTGGTCGATGCGCTGTCCTATTCCGATCTGATCCCAGCCTTCATCAAGACCTATCTCTTCGGCCTGGTGATCGGCCTGGTGGGCTGCCACGCCGGATGGCATGCGGAGAAGGGCACCACCGGCGTTGGGAACGCCGCCCATCGAGCAGTGGTGGTGGGCTCGTTGCTGGTTTTCATCTTGGACCTGGTCGCCGTACAGTTCACGGATCTCGTGGGGATCAATTGAGCGATGCGCACAGGCACCAGGAATACGATGGGGCAGGGGGGGACAGGGCTTCCGATCCCGGTGCGCCTTTCGCGCGGCCATGGGCGTACATCATCCATCCCTGCGGCATGAAGGATCCCGCAACGAACATGGAGCGGGAGACCGTGATACGGCTGCGCGGCCTGCACAAGGCCTTCGGCGCCAACGCGGTGCTGCGCGGCTTCGACCTGGATGTGCGCAGGGGAGAGAACGTGATGGTGCTGGGCCGGAGCGGCAGTGGCAAGAGCGTATTGATCAAGTGCGTGGTGCGGCTGTTGGAACCCGATGCCGGAAGCGTGGAGGTCCTGGGCGAGGATGTGCTGGCGCTGGACGATGCTGCGTTGGATCGGCTGCGGGTGCGGGTGGGCTTCCTCTTCCAGAGCAGTGCGCTGTACGATGGGATGACCGTTCAGGAGAACCTCGAGTTCCCGTTACGTCGCCACTGGATGGCCACCACACCCGAAGCATCCGAGGCGCGGGTGCAGGAAGCCTTGGATGCCGTGGGTCTTGCCCACACCCGCCACATGTACCCCTCGGAGCTGAGCGGCGGCATGAAACGGCGCATCGGACTGGCGCGTACCCTGATCATGAAACCCGAGGTGGTCCTGTACGATGAGCCCACCACCGGCCTGGACCCCATCACCAGCTTGGAGATGGTGGAGCTGATCCTGAAGCTACAGCGCGACTACGGTACGTCGTCCATCATCATCTCCCACGATCTGAATGTGGCCGAACGGGCCGCGGACCGCATCGCCCTGCTTCACGAAGGCCGCAATTACGCTGAAGGGACCTACGAGGAGTTGCGAGCCTCTGCCGATCCGGTGATCCAGCGCTTCTTCGTGATGATGTGAGGGCCGGGGGCTGGCACGGTGCCGGGCCATGGCCGATACACCGCTCCATCCGTCCGATGGCGACGCGGCCGGCTACAAGGGTGTTCGGTACGGTCCGTTCGCGACACCACACGGGTGCATGGGCGCTCGGGCATGCCGGGCCGTCCTGATCGGTCGGACCCCGATGGCAAACGCGGGCATGTGCGGTTCGTGAAGGAGTAGGGGGAGGGCTGAAGGTTGAAGGCACTTCAGCCTTCAGCCTTCGTTTTGCCCGCATCACTCCAGCACCACGGGCATGTCCTTCGGATGTTTCACCGTGTAGGTGAAGCCCAACTTCTTGGTCTCTTTCGGGGCAACGGTCATGTTCCAGGTGAGGATGCCCTTTGTGTCGTCCACTTGCGCGCCGCCTTTCTCGGTGAGCTTCACCTCCACCTCGCTCTGCGGGCTCAGCGGGTACTGGTCGCGCACCTCCAGCTCCACGGCGGTGCCCTTGGTGTTGCGCACGGTGAGGTCCCATGCGATGGTGGCCGTACGGTTGCCGCCGAGGATGCCCCGATCGCTGGTGCCCTTGCGCTTCACGCGTTCCACCACCACGCCCTTGTCGCGGCCCAGGGAGATGTCCATCGTGTCCTTCGGCACATCCAGTTGCAGATAGCTCTGACCTACGAAGGTGCCCTCGAAGAACACGTTGGCCTCGCCGCTCAACAGGCCCAGGTCCTCCCAGCCGGTGGTGCGGGCGTAGAGGAAGGCGTCCTTGTCCAGCTTGGGTGTGGCGTAGTGCTTGTACGTGGCGTTGAGCGCGTGTTCCTGCACGCCGATGGTGCGCGGGCTGGCATCGCTGGGTACGGTGAAGGGCGTGCTGATGGTGTATTCCATGGTGGTGGCCTGCTGCTGCACGGCCACCGGTGCGGACCGGATGGCTTCTTTGCTGATGGTCACCTGCTCCAAGACCGCTGGCGGAGGCTGCATGTCCTCGTCGAAGGCCGATCGGGCCGTTCGCCCCGCTGTGGGGCGTGGCTGCGGCCGGTGCATGTACAGCGTCCACGGGTGCAGCGTGGGCATCACGCCGCCCAAGGTGGGGTTGCCGCTGCTCAGGGACAGGTCCACCTTGTCCCAATCCTCGCCGGTGTTGTTGGTCACCTCGGCCTTCATCAACAGTTGGATCGGCTTGCCCACGCCGGTGGCCCGCAGGTCGTAGGCGGGTGTCCATGTGGCCTGCCGCACGAAGTAGTTCAGCGTGAAGGTGGCGCTGGTAGCGGCCGGGCTGGTGATCTCCACCACCACCTCGCTGGTGGGGCGCGGCGCCAAGGCCTGCAACTGCTGCATCTGCTGCCTCAGCTTCTGCAGCTCCTCGTTGATGCTGTTGATCTTCTCCTGCTGCACGAGGAGGCCGCCCTTCACCGCCTTCAGCCGTTCGCGCACGTAGTCGTTCACCGCCTGTAACTGTGCGGCCGTAACGCCCTGCTGCTGCCCGGCGATGCCGGTGTTCTTCAGCAGCAGTTGTTCCTCCTGTTCCCACACCTGCTTCAGGCCGGTCTCGGTGGCCATGTCGCGCTCCAGCTTCTTCACCCTGCCCTGCAACTCCTCCATCTCCTTCTTCTGCGGGCTTTCGCTCAGGTGGTTCACCCGGTGGTTCACGCTCAGGATGGTGTACCCGCCCTTGCCCGTGACCTCGATGCTCTGCGGGTCAAGCTGGTGGGCCAGCCCCGTGAATACCACGGTGCTTGCGCCCGCGGCAATGCTCGCGCTGGCCGTGCGGCTCACCTGCGCGCCTTGCATGAACACCTTGGCGGCGGTGATCTTGGAGGGGATGGCTTTTTCGTCGGCGGCGAGGAGGGTGGCGGCAAGGGTCAGCGCCATGCTCAGGGAAAGGGTGCGGATGGTCATGGTCCGTGGTGTGGTCATGGGATCGGATGGTTCCGTTATGGATCCTGTACACATCAGGATGCGGAAGGTTCACGGGTTACACAAAGGTCGCGCCACGGTGTCTCTGGCCGGGCCATTGTTCACATTCCGGCACCTTCTGCGATGTGCTCTCGGAACCATCGCACCCATGGACAGTCGGCTTGCTTTTCCGTATCATCGTACCTCGTTGCTCTCCCAACGTGGATCGGATCGGGAATGCATACCATGCCACCGTAGCGGCATCTTGGAAGGATGGCCTGTGCCGCAACGATGCCGCCACCGTGCAAGGGTTGTACAAGAAGCACTTCCCCACGGTGCGGGGATTCGTGTTGCAGAACCACGGGTCCGTGGGCGATGCCCAGGACGTGTTCCAGGAAGCCATGACCGTGCTGTGGATGAAGGCCAAGGACGATACCCTGCAGGAGACCACCGACCCGGGTGCCTTCCTGTTCCGGGTGGCGAAGAACAAGTGGCTGGATCACCTGCGCTCCGCAGCGCACAAGAACATGAGGGTGGTGCCGCATGAACACATACCGGATCCCACCGATGCCGTGGGCGAGGACCTGGAGCACCGCATCGGGCGGCTGCGCGGGGTGTACGAGCGGCTCGATGCCAAATGCCGCACGGTGCTCGATCGGTACTATTTCGAGCGGAAGGACCTCGCTACCATCGCACGCGAGTTGGGGGTGGAGGAAGAGAGCATCCGCACCATCAAGTACCGGTGCATGATGAAACTGCGTGCGTTCCGCCGCGCCATTGAAGGAGAAGAAGGACAACAGCAACGATGAATAGAACGGATCAGGATAGAGCGCGTTTCGAGGAGATCGAGGCCTACGTGCTGGGCACCATGTCCCCGGCCCGGCGGCAACGATTCGAGGAGGAGCTGGCCGGTAGCGCCGACCTCCGCGCCGAGTTGGAGATGCACCGCACCAGCATCCGGGCCGTGGAGCTCGGAGGCTTCGACAGGCTGTTGCAGGACTTGGGACGTGAGGCCGCACGCGGCGAGGCCGCACCACGGCCCGGGGGGCATTGGCTGCGCTATGCCGCGGCTGCGGCGCTGCTTCTGGCCGTGGCCGCCTGGTTCCTCCTGCGGCCCACCACCGCCGAGCGCCTCTTCGCCGAGCATTTCGTGCCCGACCCGGGCCTTCCCGTGGCCATGGGGGCCACCACCGATCACGCCTTCCACGATGCCATGGTGGCCTACAAGCTCGGCGACCATGCCGAAGCACGCACGGACTGGACCACCTTGTTGCATGCCGATCCCGCCAACGATACCCTGCGCTACTTCTGCGCCAGCGCGAGCCTGGCCTTGGGCGATGCCGCAGCGGCCATCCCCGATCTCGAGCAGCTGGCCGGCTCCAACTCGCCCTTCGCCACCAAGGCCCGGTGGTACCTGCTGCTGGCCTACGTGAGAACGGGCGACCGTGCGAAAGCCCTGGCCGTTCCGCTGGACCAGGACCCGGTGTACGGCGAACGGGTCCGCGCCGTGAAGGGATCCCTCTGACCATGTGGCGCGCCGCCTTGGTTCTGTGGGGAGGTTGCCTGGCACACACCGGGGTGGCGCAGCACGACCCGTTGGCCGCGCGCCATGCCCGCATCACGGAGGCCTACGGATCGGGGGATCACAAGACCACGATCCGCTTGATCGAGGAGCAGCTCCACAGCGCCGCCGGGACCACCTGGGCCGATTCGCTGCACCGCTACCTGTACAAGTATGGCCATGCGTACCATAAGGTGGAGGGCGCCAAGGCCGGTGTCGCAGCGGCGGAACGGATCCTCGCCTTGGTGCGGGCACGTGAGCAGGCGGACCACGAACTGGAGGCGCTCTTCGACCTCAGCTGGATCCATTACGACGTGGGGGCGGTGGACCAATGCGCCCGGGTCGATTCCATGGCCGTGGCACTGGCCGACCGCTCCCCAGCGATCCCCATCGGCCAGCGCGGACGTGCCAGGCAGTACCTCGCCTTCGATCACAGCGTCCTCGGCGACCATCGGCGCAGCCTCCAATGGGCGCTCGGCGCACTCGACCAATACCGCCGTGCCGACACCATCCCCGCGGTGCAATGGGCCGAATCCTACACGGCCGCCGGTGCGGCATGCTGGCACCTGGGGCGCATCCGCGAGGCCGAAGCGTGGTACCTCCAGGCCCGCGACGTCCTGGGCGATGCACAGGATATCGCCTCCCGCGAACGGTTGGTGAGCGTGTACGGCAACCTCGGCGTGCTCTGGCAGAACGCCGGCGATCCCACCCGCGCCAGGAAATACTACCAGGAGAGCCTGCGCCACAGCGATGCCATCGTCGCCACCACCAACGACCCCTTCACCAAGGACCAGGCCGTGGTGGCCCGCTCGCGCACCTACCTCAACATGGCCACCGTGTTCTTCCAGGTCGGCGATGTGGGCCGCGCACGCGACCTGCTGCGCCTGGCCTGGGACGACCGCAGCGCCGTGTTGGAGCCCGATGATCCGCAGCTGCTCGCCTTGAAGGAGCGCATGGCCGACCTGGAGCTGGATGCCGGACAGCTGGAGAACGCACGCCAGCTCGTCGCCGCCTATGCACAGGCCACCGAACGCCGCTTCGGACGTCGCAGCGAAGAGCATGTGCGCGCAAGCATCAAGCTGGGCGACATCGTGGGCCGCCTCGGCGATCACGCCCAGGCCGACACCCTGTTCAACACGGCCGTGGCCACCCGCCGCGCCACCCCGGATGCCGCCACCGACCCGCTGTTGGTGCAGACCCTGGAACGCCGCGCCGCACACCACCTGCGCAACCGCAGGCCACAGGCCGCCCACGACGACCTCGCCGCCGCCCGCACCATCCTGGTGAACACCTACGACACCCTGCACTACAAGGTGGCGGCCATCGATGTGCGGCTGGCCGAGGCCGCTTATGCCAGCGGCCGGTACGCCGCCGCCCGCGACCATGCCGCCCGTGCCATCGCCCACCTCGCGGATCGGGTACGGGCCGTCCGCAGCAAGGGCGTACCCACCGCGCTGCAGGATCCCGCCCTGCTGCCCGATGCCATCCACTGGAAGGTACGCGCCGAGCATGCCCTGGCCCAGGGCGTGTTCAACAGCGCGTGGAAGGAGCAGCTCGACATGGCCATCCTGGCCCTCGCCCGCAACAAGGCCGCCTTGCACGATCCCGAAGCCAAGCTGCTGCTCGTGGCCGCGCAGGACCGGCTGTTCCATCTCGCGCTGGACATCGCCTACCAGGGTCGTGCCGCCAGAGGCGAGGAGGCCACCGCCGAGCGCTTCCTCGCCCTCAGCGAAGCCCGGCGCTCCACCCTGCTCAAGGAGCGGCTCAATGCCTTCA
>CAUJED010000109.1:0-34934 GCA_963169535.1 Bacteroidota bacterium
CGCGGTGTTGTTGCTGGTGCTCAGGTTCAGGTTCAAGGCCTGGCTGCCCACGGCGGTGTTCTGGCCGCCCGTGGTGTTGGTGGCCAGCGCCTGGCTGCCCAGGGCGGTGTTGTTGTTCGCTGTGGTATTGGCCGTGAGCGCGTTCTTGCCGACGGCCGTGTGGTTGGTGCCCGTGTTCACCATCAGTGCGCGATGGCCCCAGGATGTGGTGGTGCCGGACGGTGTGAGGAAGCCGCTGCGCTCGTTGTCCACGCGCACCTCCAACTGGTTGTTGTCCGTGGTGCCCAGGAAGTTGGTGCCGAGCGCCATGCCCGCGTTCCCTGTCGTGCTCCAGCCTGTCGAGGCATTCAGAAGCGGTGCCCACGCTGTGCTGTTGAAGTACCAGAAGCCGTTGGTGCTGCTGTCGAAGACCAACAGACCCGTGGCCGGGGCGGCGATCGCCGCGCGCTCGGCGGAGGTCATGCGCGGTATCAGCAGCCCACGTTTGGCGTTGGCGGGCAGGGCGGCAGCGCTCACATCGAGCAAGGCCGAACCATCCGGCGCCGACCCATCGACATTGATCCCGATGTTCTGCGCCCGGGTACCACACACGAACGTGCACGCGAACAGCACGGCGATGGTAGCCTTGTGAACCATGACCCAAATGTGCGCAGAGAGGCCGAGCCCGGCAATAACCCGTGCGGGTTAGAACGCAATGCCGGATCCCCGGCACCCGTAAGGTTGCCAGGGATCCGGTTGCAGGACGCTCGCCGGTTATTGATCCGGCATTTGCCCTGCTCGAGGCGTGATCACCGTTTCTCGAGTTCTTCGATGCGCGCTTTCAGTTGTTCGATGATGGCTTGTTGCTCCTGTACGGCCTTCACCAGCGGCACCACGAATTCGGCGTAGCGCAGGCCGTACAGGCCCTCGGCGGTCGCCGGTCGGTCAACGCCACTGAAGTCATAGCCCAGCGAACGACTGGCGGCCTCCACCTCCTGGGCGATGAAGCCGGTGTAACGGATGCGGGCCTGCTCGTCGCGTGCTTGGACATCGAGCGGATCGGTCCTGTGGATCTCCGCGCCGGTGCTGTCGTAGCGCACGTCCTCTTTCATGTGGGCGGCCAGAGCGTGTGCATCCACATTGTAGGTCACGGGCCGAAGCTTCATGATCAGGTCCAGGCCGCGCACATCCTCGCGCAGCGCGGTCTTGAAGCGGCCATCGCTGTAGGTGGTGAAGCCAACCTGCCCTCTGATGCCAATGATGCTGGTGTTGCCCACGTGTACCCTGTTATTGCCATCCGGGCGTGCATTGTAGCCAAGCCCCATTGAGTTCGTGAAGCCCGAAGCTGTCGGAAAGGCCTGCCAGCCCAAATAGGTGGAATTGCTCATGTTGTAGAAGTTCCCCGCATCACGGCCTACCGCTGTATTGCCCCCACTGGTCGTGAACTCAAGAGCACTGTGGCCTACACCGGTATTATTGTCACCGATCAGATTCTGGTTGAGTGCGACATGACCAACTGCAGTGTTGAACTCGCCAGTGGTGTTGCCCTCCAATGCAAAGGAACCCACAGCCACGTTCGTCGAGGTTGTTCCATTGTTAGCATAGAGCGCATTGTACCCAACCGCAACATTGTAGTTCCCTGCAACATTCGAGTAGAGTGCGTTCTTACCCGCCGCGGTATTGTTCCCACCTGTTGTGTTATAGTGCATCGCATCCTTGCCACATGCGGTATTACCTGAGCCGCTGTTGTTGCTTGCGAGCGACTTCATGCCCAAAGCCGTGTTATCGGACCCTGTATAGTTGAAGTACAATGCACTGCTTCCAACAGCCGTGTTCTGCCCGCCGGTCGTATTGAACATCGAAGCGACATGCCCGATAGCAGTGTTGTCCTCACCGGTTGTCTGGTGCAGACTGTTGTACCCGAACGCAACAATTCCAGGATCGCGATCGATCTTACCTGCTTGATATCCAAGCACCTTGAAGACCAAAGTCGGGTTGTCCGTGGTACCAATGAAATGCGTTGCTGGGTCCGTGCCCGCATTTCCCTGCAAGCCCCATGCGTTCAACGCGCCATCGGCGCCAGCGGGCCCCTGTGGCCCGGCAGCACCTTGCGCACCCGTGGCACCCATGGGGCCTGGTGGTCCTTGCGCTCCGGTGGCTCCGGTCGCACCTGTTGCCCCGGCGGGACCGGTCGCACCCTGCGACCCTGGTGGCCCCTGCGCCCCGGTCGCTCCTGCCGGCCCTGCGGGACCGGTCGCGCCTTGCGGCCCAGAAGCACCCACGGGACCTTGCGGGCCTGCGGGACCCACAGGACCGGCGGGACCTTGGGGGCCGGGCGTATTGCTCGTCTCCGCGTACAGCGCATAGGGCACACTGAGCAATTGGGTCGTGCTGATGGTGACCCCGTTCACCCGGGTGCGTGCGAACCAGGGACCATCGCTCCAATCGACGGCCGCCCAGGAGCCGTTCACCGGTGTGCCCTGACCGAAGGCGAGGTTCACCAAGCCGAAAGCGTTCGTGGTGGCGGCGTGTTCTTCGCTGTACACCACGGGCCCATTGATGGCGCCTTGCAGCAGCGACAATTCGATGGCCGCCGGGGTGTTGGCTTGCACCACACCATTGCCGTCACGAACGATGGCCTGGTAGCTGAAACTCTGCGGTGTTTGCGCGCAAAGGGCCGTGCAGGCCACCAATGCGCACATCAGGAAGGAAGGTCGCTTGTTCATTGGGTCACGATGAAGGGGATGGTCCGCAGTTCATTGTTGCCACGATCGAAGACCTGCAGGCGGTACGCGCCACTGGCCAGGTGATCGACGGACCAGGAATTGGTCGATGTGATACCGGACCACATGGCGACGTGTTGGCCGAGCGCGTCCAGCACGACAGCATGGTGTGCTTCGGAAGCGGTGGTGTTGAGCCGCAGCAGGTCGCGCGTGGGATTCGGGAAGAGCTGCCAATCCGCGTTGGCGGTTACCGGAACGACCACCGTACTGAAGTCGGCCGGTGGTTGGTGGAACCCTTGCGTGACTATCACGGCCGGGCTCGTACCGGTCGCGATCATCGGTTCGCCGATGGTCCAGGCCCAATGCAGTCCCCCGCCATTCCCTTCACTGCCGCTCGAGGCCAGAACGGTTTGCGCGCGAGCGTTCTGGGTGAGCATGGCCGCCAGCACAAGGATCGCCGTGCGCATCATCACTTCAGGAGCTTGACAGCGGATCGAACGAGGCCATTGTCCACGTGCAGCGTGTAAGCGCCCGGAAGCAGTGCGCTCAGATCCGCAAGGAAGGGCGCATCACCGGGAACAGACGACGACCACTTGCGCACGGCTCTGCCCGTAGCGTCCACGATGGTGAACTGCACGAGACCGGTATAGGCGGCACCCAGTTTGATGGCGACACGGTCGGCTACTGGGTTCGGGTACGCGCTGATCACCGAGGTGTTCGCTCTTTCAGGAAGGCCGGTGGAGATGTCGTTCAGGTATTTGATGAGCACGATCCGGTTGTGCCCGTCGACTTCGGCGTATCCAATGCCGATGATGGAACTGTCATTGGTGAAGGCCAGATCGAAACAGGTCTCCTCGCCGCCGTCCTCGTCGTAGTCGGCGGCAAAGAACACGCCATCGCTGCTGATATTGTTGCTCTGCGTACGTTTCACGTTCCAGTTCCTGGAGTTGGGGGCAGCGCCCACGTTGCCACCACATATGATGGCACCGTTGTTCTGTACCAGCAGGCAATTCCAAGCATCTGCGCCGTTGGGATCGTCCATGAAAGAATAGGACACTTCGTGTCCCGTTGCATCGAAGGTGTGGATGATGCGGGCTTGGGTAGACCCGGTTATACGCTTCACACCGGCAGCGGCAATCTGCCCATTGGGACGTAAAGCGATCGATCGGGGGATCAGGTCCGATCCGCTTTCCGAAACCCACGAATGCCCGTTGGCGTTGCCGAAAGTGGACGGATCGTTGCCTTGAGCGTCGAGGTGGCCGAGAAGCAATGAAAGATCGCTTTCGCCAGAACGCGTGCCATAGCCGCAGAAATAGACTTCACCGGCATCGCTGAGCACCGCGCTTCGCAGTTCCTCGCCGATCGCATCCGCGATGTATACCAGTACCGAGCCATCGCCACCGAACGATGGGTCCAGACCGCCATTGTCCAAGTATCGCTCCACCACGATCTCCGTCTGGCCGATGGCCGGACCGCTGAAGCCGCAGAGCAAGACCTTGCCATCGGGCTGGATCAGCACTTCGTAGGCCTCCTCCGCATCCGGGGTGTTGTGGATGTCGCGCACCAGGATGCCCGTGCCGTTGAACGAGGGGTCCAGGGAACCATCGGCGAGGAAACGCGCCACGAACATGTCGCTGTTGGTCTCTGCCGCATCGGAGAACAGGTGGCCGCCCACCACCAAGCGGCCCGAACCATCAAGTTCCGCGGAACGGATGAACTCGCTGCCATCTGCGAGATCGTGCTCCACCACACCGTTGGTACCGAAGGTCGGATCGGGTGATCCATCCGCATTGAAGCGGAGAAGCACGGAATTGAAGTGAGTGCCATCGCTGCTGCGACCGGCCACCAAGATGCGGTCGTCCGGCAGTACCACGGCGGTCACACTCTGGTCATCCTCCCCCGCACCAAGCTGGGGGACGATGACTTTTCCGTTGTTACCGAATGAAGGGTCCCAGGTGCCCGGCTGGGCGTACGCCCCCATGGTGAGGAGCGCGAGGAAGGGAAGGGTGGCGTGTCGCATGTTCTTGTGGTTGTTCTTCCACAGCAAAACACGCGTGCCACCGACGTGGCATCAATAACCCATGCGGGTTAAGCAGACCCGTCCTTCGGATACCCTTGGGGGTAGGCCTTCTTCAGCGCCTCCATCTTCCCGTTCACCTGCAGCTTGCTGTAGATGCGGCGCACATGCACGCGCACGGTCTCGGTGCTCAGCTCAAGCTTGGCGCCGATCTCCTTGTACTGAAGACCGGTAGCAAGGCCATCCAGTACCTGCTTCTCCCGCTCGCTCAACTTCTCGTCGTTGATGCGCTGCCGGGTCTCCTTCTGGAAGCTGTTCACCACCAATCGCGCGATGGCGCTGTTCATGGGCGACCCGCCGCGGTGGATGTCGCGCACCGCTTCCAAAAGCTCTTCGGCGGGTGTGCTCTTCAACAGGTATCCGGTCGCCCCGGCGCACAGCGCTTCGAAGATGTACGCCGGGTTCTCGAAGATGGTGAGCATGAGGTACTGCACTTCCGGCTTGCAGCGTTTGGCCTCGCGCACGGTATCAATGCCGTTGCGGCCGGCCATGTTGATGTCCATGAGCACCACATGCACTTCCAGGTCGTCCAGCTTGTTCAAGTAGTCGTCGCCGCTCTCGAACACACGCACCACCTGCATATCACTGCTGCGCTCAATGCGGCGGCGGATCAGCGTTCGCAATTCATCGTCGTCCTCCACGATGGCGGTGCGGATGATGGTGGGCATGACCCGCAAGATAGCGGTCCCCGTTATTCCGCTGGCAGCGACGCCGCGAAGTCCACGCGGGTGCCTGCGCCTATCGCGCTGACCACATTGAACTCTCCTCCGATCCGCTCCGCGCGGGCCCGCATGTTCCGCAAGCCATGCCCTTGGCCGGCGTTCACCTCCATGCCCACCCCATCATCCTTCACCTCGAACCTGACCCGCGTGGCCGAGGTGTGGAACTTCACATGGATATGTTGGGCGTTGGCGTACTTGATCGCATTGTTCAGCGCCTCGCGTAAAATGAGATAGATGTCGCGTTTGGTGGCAGGGTCCAGCGATCGGTCGGGGCCTTCGTGAGCGCACTCCACGGTGTGTTCCACCTTGCTCCATTTCAGCATGCGATCGCAATGTGCGCGAACGCGTTCGGTGAGGCTCGTCAGCGAATCGTGGTGCGGATCGATGGCCCACACGATGTCGCCCAAGGAGCGGTTGGCCTCCCCAGCGATGCGCTCGATGTCGTTGGTGATGTCAGGTAACCCGTTCGTTCCGGAATGGGCCACCGCCCTGGCTTCGGTGCTGAGCAGAACGAGCTTGGTAAGATCGCTACCGAGCTGATCATGCACATCGCGGGCGATGCAGGTACGCACCTCGCTGGCTTCACGAGCGCGTTCGCTCTCCAGCAACCTTTCCTGGGCTTCTTCGATGGCGCGTTTGGCCCGGGCCGTGTACCGCATGCGCAGCCACGCTGCAGTGCCCAGTATTGCGGCGACCGCCAGCAAGGCCAGCAGCCACGTCCGTTGTTCCCGGTGCTTCGCTTCGGTCCGCGTTCGTTCGGCCACGTGGCGCAGGCTGTCCGTTTCCGCCGCGCGTTCATAGGTGTACTTGAACCCGCTGCGCAACAGGTCGCGCTGGTTCTCCTCGCGAAGGATGCTGTCGTTCAGCAGCACCACCTGCTCATGCACCGCCAGCGCTTCCTGCCAGCGACCCAGAACTTTCAAGGCGGTATACCGCGCAGCGGCAGCATCACGCTTCAGGTTCATTTCCTCCGCGCGAGCAGCGGCGCTGTCGGCGGCCACAGCCATCGCGAGCGCACGGCCTGGTTCGCCTTCCCGCAGCAGCACGGTGCTCAAGCCCACCAGCGCATGGCCCAACCCGTACGGCAGGTCTTCTTCCCGGGCCATCGCTGCGCTTTGGTCGAAGAGCGTCCTCGCCTCATTGGGCCGGAGTTGTTCGAGCAGGAGGGAAGCCAGGCGGTTACGCACGTTCACCAATCCATGGCGGTCGTCGATGGCCAGTCTGATGGTCTCGCTCCGTCGATACGCTTGCATCGATCCGGTGGTATCGCCCATTTCCTTCAGGCACGATCCGATCTCTTCCAGTTGTGTGCCCAGCTGATGCTGATCGTCCAGTTCCTCCGCCATTGCTGCTGCCCGGCGGTAGTACCCGAGCGCCTCGTTCCAGTCGCTCTGATTGAGGTACAGGCCACCGAGGTTGGCCAGCGAGGTGCAGATGCCGCGCTTGTTGCCGAGTGTTTCCTGGATGTACAGGCTTTGTTGGTAGAGGTCCACGGCCTTGCCATGGTCACCGCGGAGCATTTGCACGCGTCCGATGGCGTTGAGGTCGTTGGCGATGCTCGCACTGTCCGCCAAGCGCTCGTGTAGATCCAGGCCTTGTTCGTAGAGCGCCAGCGCGGAGTCCAATTCCCCGAGGTACGAGAGCATGCCGCCCATGTTGCTGATCACGTCGGCCTGTCCGTCGGCATCGCCGTTGCGACGATGGAGTACGAGCGCCGTGTCGTAATGCGACAATGCGGTGCGCATTTCGCCACGCACGTACCATACGGCCGCTTTCAGTTCAGAAGATCGTGCCTCGAACACGACATCGTGCTTGGTTCGTGCTTCGTGCTGTAGCTGTTCGGCGAGGAGGTAGGCGCTATCGGGATCGGAGAAGAGGTAGCCATCCCAGGCGAGGTCGAAGAGGGCGAGGAGGCGTGTGCTGTCCGGCTTGTGCGGATCGCGCGTGATGGCACGCAGAGAATCCTTATTGACCTGTGCAAGACAGGGGTCCACGAGGAGGAGCAAGCAGGTGATCCCGCAGAATCGGAAGCCGAGGTTGCTCATACGTTGTTGAACAAGTTCAGGTGGAGGCGAGTTCGACCTCCAGACGCACCAAGGTACCGCCCTCTGGTTCACTGGCGATCACCAGCCTCCCGCCCAAATGCTCGGCCCGTTCCTTCAGGTTCCGCAGGCCGCGCCCCTTACGCATGGCGCTAATGGTATTGAATCCCTTACCATCATCCTTCACTTCCAGTCGAAGGGAGTTCTCGCGGGCAACGAAGGTGACGTGGATGCAATGCGCCTGGGCATATTTCACCGTGTTGTTCACCGCCTCGCGCAGGATCAGGTAGAGGTCGCGCTTGGTGGCGGGATCGAGCGGCCGGTCCCGACCTTCCACGATGCAGTCGACGGTGTATGTGGCGCCGCTGGTGCTGAGCATGCGTTCGCAGAACTGGCGCGACCGGTCCATGAGGTCCGTGAGCTTGTCATTTGCGGGTTCCACGGCCCAGATGATATCGCTCAGTGAGCGCCCCGCTTCGCTGGCGATGCGGTCGATGTCGGCCACGAGTTCAGGGACCGCGCCCGGATCATCCTTCAGGCTCGCGCTCACTTCGCTGCCCAGCATGCTCAACTTGGTGAGGTCGCTGCCTAACTGATCGTGCATATCGCGGGCGATCCGTGAGCGCACCTGCTCGGCCTCGCGCTGCTTCTCGGTGGCCACCACCTTGTCCTGTGCAGCGAGCATGGCCGCGTTGGCCTTGCGTGCGATGCGGAATCGGCTCCACAAGGCGATGGCCAACGCGACCGCCAGCACGCACGCACCGATGATGATGTATCGCCAGGTGCGTTCGCTCGCCAGCTTGTGCGCATGTTCCAGAGCCATGGTGCGCGCTCTGTTCACGTGTGCCAGACTGTCGCGCAACTCCTCTTCACGGAAGCGGGAGAACAGCACGGCCTCGCGCCCGTTCATGCGCTCCACGCTGTCCTTCAGCACGCTCCAGTGATCCGTGACCTCCAGTGCGTCAGCCGCGCGTCCTTGCGCCTTCAGCACGGTTCGCAATCCGTTCAGTGCATAGAGCATTGAGCCTTCGTCGCCCAGCTCGCGTGCCACGCCCACGTTGCCCAGGCTTTCCGCGAGCGCCAGTCCGCGCCGGTACCATTGTTCCGCTGCGGTGTGATCGCCGGATGCGACCAGTCCATCGCCAAGCAGATTGATGCACCCGCATTGTGCGGTGAGGTCGCCCATCCGCTCGGCGACCCGTGCGCAGAGGCCCGCGATGCGCATGCCATCGGCGATGCGCTGTTGCGCGTAGTACAGCCGGGCGAGCGGCGTGAGCCCGGGCAGGCTGTCCCAGGCGTTGTTCGATCGGGAAGCCGCGGCCAGGCTGCGCAGGTACAACTGCTCTGCATCAGCGGAACGGCCTTGCATGAAACGGATATGGGCACGTTCATTGAGCACCATGCTGGAATCGCCCGGGCTTCCTTTCCCGCAGGAATCCAGGTAGGCCCATGCGCGATCATGTTCGCTGCGGTCGGAACACAGACGTGCCAGGTGCACCAGTGCTTGTGTTCGCAGGAAGGAATGCCCGATGGACCGTCCGATGCCGAGTTCTGCGCTGAACGCGGCTTCAGCTTTGTCCTTGGCACCGGTCAAGCCGTACACCAGGCCGATGGCGTCCTGGCATTCGCCCACCGCATGCTGGTGCCCCCCTTGCTCGAAATCCGCGATCGCCTGCTTGAACGATGACAACGCGAGCGGGATGTTGCGCGCGAACTTGGCGTGGTAGCCGGTGAAGAAGTGGTAGGCACCGCGCGCATGGCGGGCTCGTTCGCGCACGCGCGTTGATGGATGCAGGAGGAGCTCCGCGCTCAGGCTGTCCAGGCGATGGAGGAAGGGGAAGGCTTTGGGCGAAGTGGTCCACGATTCGCACGCCCAGATGAGCATGGTGAGTTGCAGGGTATCTTTTTTCGTGCGATCCAGCAGCGGTGTGATGGAGTCGAGGCGCGCGGGGTTCTCTTGTGCCCGTACTCGGGCGGGAAAGAGGTACACCGTAGCGGTGAGTGCCAGCAGATGCAGGTAACGCAGCATGCGGCGAAGGTGCGCGGAGTTGAGCGCACGGGCAATAACCCGCAAGGGTGAATGGAGCGGCTTACCGCGAGCAGGTTTTTCCATGATCCCCCCCATCCTTGAGTTTTGTCGCGTTGACCGTACCACCATCCGCCTTCATCGGATACTCGCGCTCTTGACCTATTTTGTTTTCGCCTGCGCTGGACGCGCCCAGGTTCTCACCTGCGGCACCGCCTACTGGAAATTCGGCTATGTGGGGACGCCGTGGTGGATGGTACAGTCTGGATCAGGGTCTTCATCGGAGTGGTCCCAAGCGTGATCTTCCCGCTGCGGATGCGGTATTCTGCCGATCTGGATGCGGCGGTGATCTGCCGGTGAGCCCATCCATGGGGCCGGATGAGTCTGAGCGGTGCGTGGTGGCCGATGGTTCGGGTGGTAGGTACAGCGGTGGTGATCTTTCACCGGTGGCCGGGCAAGCCCGTGCGCACCGTTCCCATAGGGTGCCGAACGGAAGTGTTGCGCCCTGGAGCCCAGTGGTGAACGCACCCGTGAAGACGATGCTCATCAAATGGGATATCCTTTGCTCCGGCGAAGATCTCACCAATGTGAACCCCGCGCCGCAACACGACCTGATAGACGTGCGCTTGTCGCTGATCCATCGGAACAAAGTGAACCTTGATCAGAGCTACGCGAACGACTGGTGCGACCCTGAGCGCTGAACGCCTCTACGTTGGTGGCGACATCCCCCGGATCAACGGGGTAGCGCGCTCCCGTGTCGCATGCTCCACCGTGAGCGACCATACGGTGACCGGTTGGGCACCGACCGTGAACAACGTCGTGCACGGCTTGATCACCACGGCCTCCGTCATCTACCTCGTTGGCGAGTTCACGACCATAACGGCACCACGTGTGGGGGCAGAGCCATGCTTGGCCAACAGCGAACGCTGAATGGACCAGGAAGTCCAATGCCAACAACGCGGGCTATCGCATGGTGCTACAGGCAACCTGCCTGATCCTCGGTGGAGCATCGCGTATCTTCCTTGAAGCAATTCTTCCTTGAAGCGATTTTGCGCACCGCCGTTTCGGCGCTTGCATGGTCCGTTCCTTTGCACCATGATTCTCAGATCTTCGCTCACTGCCCTGCTCCTGCTGGCCTGTACGCTGTTACCCGCCCAGCTTCCCGCCTACGCCCTCTTCAACGCCAAGGGGAGGCCTCTTGCACATAAGGGCATGATGAAACGATTGAAGCAGGCCGACATCATCCTCTTCGGCGAGCTGCACAACAACGCCATCGCGCACTGGCTGCAATTGGAGGTGACGCGTGAACTGGTCGCCGCCGGTCCGTTGGTGCTGGGTGCGGAGATGATCGAACGCGACGACCAGACCACGCTGGACCGCTATCTGCGCGGCGAGATCGACCAGGCCGCCTTCGACACGCTGGCCCGCCTGTGGAAGAACCACGCCAGTGACTACAAACCCTTGGTGGACCTTGCGAAGGCCCATGACCTGCCCTTCGTGGCGGCGAACGTGCCGCGCCGTTACGCCCGCGCCGTGAACCGCGGCGGCTTCGAGGCGCTGGACACTGTGCCCGGTACGGAACGCGCGTGGATCGCGCCCTTGCCCATCGCCTTCGATCCCGAACTGCCGCGCTACCGGTACATGCTCACCATGATGGGCGATCATGGCACCCCTGACATGGTGAAGGCCCAAGCGCTGAAAGATGCCACCATGGCCCACAGCATCGTGGAGCACTTCCGGCCGGGCCATCGCTTCATCCACTACAACGGCAGTTTTCACAGCGACTATTTCGAAGGCATCAATTGGTACCTGCAACGCATGCGGCCCGACCTGAAGCGCATCACCATCGCCACGGTGACCCAGGCCGAAGTGAACCGCTTGCACACGGATCACTTGGGCCAGGCCGACATCATCATCGTGGTGGACGAGGATGTGCCGGGGACGTACTGATCAGCGATGGTCTTCCCTCCCGCTCGTCCGTCCCGTTCACCGTTCGTCACATTGGAAACGATTTTGGATCAAGAATGTTTCCGGGGCGGAGATCGGCCTCTACTTTTGCGCCCGCCTCGGCCAAGCGGGTATCATGCGCACGGAACAGACCACCTCGGGAACACCAAGCGGTGCACTGGCCACCGACGAACGTTGGCTGCGCATCGTGGAGGGGGCTGCACGGGTCTTCTGGACCAATGGCATCCGGAGCGTGACGATGGACGACATCGCGGGGGAGTTGGGCATCAGCAAGAAGACCCTGTACCTGTATGTGAAGGATAAGAGCGACCTGGTGACCAAGGTGCTTCAATTTACGAGCGCCCGTTACCACGCGCACGTCACCGCGATCCAGGAGCAGGGGCTCAATGCCATCGATGAGATGTTCGCCATCGCGCAGTACATCTCAGCGGAAGTCTCCAAGCTGCACCCCAGTCTGTACTTCGACCTGGCCAAGTATTACCCAGAGGCCTGCCGGATCATGGACCAGGGCAAGCAGGTGGAGGTGGTGCGCCAGGTGGCGCAGAACATGGAGAAGGGCATGCGCGAGGGCTACTACCGTGAAGACCTCAATGTGCCATTGCTGGCCAAGCTGTACATGGTGCGGTTCGACCAGGCCATGAGCGTGGAGCAGGCGAAACTGGCCGAACGCTACAGCATGTCCGAGATCAACTGGGAACTCTTCCGCTACCACATCCGTGGGATCGCCAGCAAGAAGGGTCTGGATTACCTGGAGAAGCGAATGAGCAAAGGCACACCATCATGAAGCCGATGCAACAACGGAAGCCGGACACGATGAACCGGCCTGCGAAAACGAACGAACCGTCATGAGGACCATCCATACGATCATCCTGCTGCTGGCCGCTCTGGTGCAGCATGCACAGGGGCCGGTCAGCCTGAGCCTGCAACAAGCGCTGGACCTGGCCGCCAAGCAGAGCTATAGCGTGCAGGCCAGCGCACTGGAGGCGGAGAAGGCCGCGTCGAAGATCAAGGAGATCACCGGTCTGGGCCTGCCGCAGATCGCGGCAACGGGCACGCTCCAGAACTACATCAAGGTGCCCACCATGGTGGTGCCCAGCTTCTTCGGTGGCGATGAGCTGATGAAGATGCAGTTCGGTGTGCCCTGGAGCATGAGCGGTGGAGTGCAGTTGAACCAGTTGCTCTTCGATGGAAGCTACCTCGTGGGCCTCCAAGCCACGCGGGAGCTGCGCACCAAGAGCGCCAAGGACCTGGAGCAGGCCGTGATGAACGCGCGGGTGCAAGCGGCGAAGGCCTACCTCGGTGTATTGGCCGCGGAAGAGGGGGTACGGTTGATCGGGGAGAGCCTGCCCGTGCTGGAGAAGGCCAGTGCCGACGCCCAGGCCATGGTGGCGCAGGGCATGATCGAGAGCACCGATAGCGACCGCCTCCTGGTGCAGCTGGAAGAGGCCCGCGCTCAGCAGCGCAACATGCAGCAACAAGCCCTCGTGGCGCGGGCCTACCTCAACCTGGTGCTGGGCCTGCCCACCGGCACACCGGTCACCCTCACCGATGCCCTGCAACCGTTGCTCGACGCGCCTTCGGAAGCGGGCCTGGCCGATATTGCTTTCGATGTGGACCAGCACGTGGACCAGCAGGTGGCGCAGAGCATGCTGCGGCTGGGGGAGCTGGATGTGCGGAACAAGAAAGCCACCTACCTGCCCACGCTTGCAGGATTCATCAACTACCAGCAGCAGTACAACTACACCAAGTTCGATGTGGCCAACGGCAGTTGGTGGTTCCCGGCGAGCTTGTGGGGCCTACAGCTCAACGTGCCCATCTTCAGCAGTGGCATGCGGCACCAGCAGGTGAAGCAGGCGAAACTCTCGCTGGAGCAGGCCAACGTGAACCTCAAGGCCACGGAACAGCGCTTGCTCGCGGAGAAGGAGCAGCAACAGGCCATCCTGCGCGCCGCCCAGGACAGCTATGAGACGGGGAAGCGCAACCTGGCCTTGAGCAAGAGCATCTTCGACCGCACCAGTATCAAGTTCACCGAGGGCCTGGCCAGCAGCTTCGAACTCACCCAGGAGCACGGGAGCTACCTCACCACCCAACAGACCTACATCCAGCGTGTGGTGGACCTGCTGCAAGCGCGGGCCGACATGCGCAAGGCGCTGGATGCGTATTGATGATCCCATGATCCACCCACAACGCACACGTACGCACGACCCATTGGTCCGCCCCACCGGTAACCTCGATAGACCCATGAAACAGATCATCCTTCCGCTCACCCTCACCGCCCTGCTCGTGGCTTGCGGTGGGGCCGACACTAGCGACCTGGGCCAGAAGCGGGCCCACCTGGAGCGGCTGAAGGCGACCTACAGTGCCTATGCGGACAGCATCAAGTCGCTCGAAGCCTGGTTGGTGGAGAACGACACCACGGTGCGTCGCAACCTCCCCACGGTGACCGCCGACACCTTGCGCGCCATCCCCTTCACGCACTATGTCGATGTGCACGGCAATGTCCGGGCGGATAAGTCCGCGGCGTTGTACAGCAATGGCGGCCGGGTGCGTCGCATACTGGTGAATCCGGGAGACCGTGTCAGCGCGGGCCAGACCCTGATCAGCATCGACAATGACATGGTGGTGAAACAGATCCAGCAGGCCGAGGCCGGACTGGAATTGGCGCGTACCGCCTTCGAGAAGCAGGAGCGGCTGTGGCAACAGCGGATCGGCAGCGAGATCCAATTCCTCCAGGCCAAGACCCAGAAGGAACAGGCCGAAGCGGGCCTCGCCACCCTGCGCGAACAGCAACGCCTCACCAACATCACCGCGCCCTTCGCCGGCACGGTCGATGACATCATGGTGCGCGAGGGCGACATGACCAGCCCCATGCAGGCGGCCGCCCGGGTGGTGGACCTCGCCAGCGTGCAGCTCGAGGCCGATGTGCCCGAGAGCTACCTGCGCAGCATCCGCAGTGGCACCCCGGTGAAGGTGAGCTTCCCCAGTGTGGAAGAACGGTTCAACGGCACCCTGGCGCACGTGGGTCAGTTCATCGATCCCAGCAACCGCACCTTCAAGGTGTCCGTGCGGGTACCCCAGGGAGAAGGCTACATGCGCCCCAACCTGCTGTGCGACATCAGTGTGCAGGACCAGCATTTCGATTCCGCCCTGGTGGTCCGTGCGCGGGCGGTGCTCCAGGATGTGAAGGGCAACAACTACATCTACGTGCTGGACCCCACCCGCGACAACGAGGCCCGGTCGCGCAAGGTGATGGTGGACCGCATCAGCGAGTACAAAGGCTACATCAACATCGCCCCGGTGGAAGCCGATGCGCTGAAGGGAGGTGAACGGATCGTGGACGAAGGGGCCAAGAACGTGACCGACGGGCTTACGGTGCGGGTGGCGAACTAAGGAGGTCACCTCACCACGAAGGCACAGCGAACACAGAGAAGAGCCACAGGATGACGCAAGGAACGACACGGAGCGCAAGACCGCATTACTCCGTGTTCGCTGTGCCTCTGTGGTGAAAAGCATTCCAACATGAGCGCACACGACATCGAAAAAGACCTGCACGGCCCCGAGCGGCAGTTCGCCATCACCACCTGGGCGGTGAAGAACCGCACCACGGTGATCGTGCTCACCATCCTCATCTGCCTCATGGGCATCCGGGCCTACTTCGTGATGCCCAAGGTGAGCTTCCCGGAGGTGGTCACACCGGAGGTGTTCATCGCCACGCCGTACAACAGCAGTTCCGTGGTCGACATCGAGAAGCTGATCACCAAACCGATCGAGAAGGAGCTCAACACCATCACTGGGGTGGATGAGATCAAGAGCACCAGCGTGCCCAACTTCAGCTCCATCCACATCAAGTTCGATTACAGCGTGAGTCCCACCGAGGCCTTGCGCAAGGTGAAGGATGCGGTGGACAAGGCGCGCGGCGACAGCAACTTCCCCACCGACCTGCCATCGGAGCCGAACATCTTCGAGCTCAACTTCTCCGAGCTGATGCCGGTGATGAACATCAACCTCAGCGGCGATTACCCGATGGATCAGCTCCATGAGTACGCCAAGCACCTGGAGGACCGGATCGAAGACCTCACCGAGATCAACAAGGTGGAGATCCGGGGTGTGCCGGAACGCGAGGTGAAGGTGACCGTGGACCTGGCGCAGCTCGAACTGCTCCAGCTCAACTTCGACGACATCGCCAACGCACTGCGGATGGAGAACCTGACCATGAGCGGTGGCGACCTGCTCACCAAGGACCAACGCCGCAGCGTGCGCGTGATCGGCGAGTTCGTGGATATGGAGCAGATCCGCAACATCGTGGTGAAGAACGAGGGCCAGCGCGAGGTGCGCCTGCGCGACGTGGCCGACATCACGTTCGATTTCAAGGAGCCCGAAAGCTTCGCCCGCGAGTTCGGCAAGAGCGTGGTGATGCTGGACGTGATCAAGCGAGCCGGGGAGAACCTGCTCGATGCCAGCGACAAGATCAACGCCATCATCAAGGAGGACCACGGCACGGTGCTGCCCAAGGACCTGGTGATCACCATCACTGGCGACCAGAGCGACCAGACACGGGTTAGCGTGGACGAGTTGATGAACCACATCGTCCTGGGCGTGATCCTCGTGGTGGGTGTGCTCATGCTCTTCCTCGGCCTGCGCAACGCCGTGTTCGTGGGCCTGGCCATCCCCATGAGCATGTTCATCTCGTTCACCCTGCTCAACATGTTCGGGGTCACCCTCAACATGATGGTGCTCTTCGCGCTCATCCTCGCCCTGGGTCGTCTGGTGGACGATGGCATCGTGATCGTGGAGAACATCCACCGGCACATGACCAACGGCGAACCGGCGCTGAAGGCCACGCGCCTCGCGGTGGGCGAGGTGACCATGCCGATCATCGCGGCCACCACTGCCACGGTGATGGTGTTCGTGCCCCTGCTCTTCTGGCCCGGCATGATGGGTGAGTTCATGAAGTACCTGCCCATCACCTTCATGATCGCATTGGCCAGTTCACTCTTCGTGGCCCTGGTGGTGAACCCGGCCCTGGCCTCCAAGTTCATGAAGGTCGAGGAGGATCACATGCCCACCCGGAAGATGTGGCGCCTGGCCATCATTCTGGGCGTGGTGGGTGCGGTGATCGGCGCCCTGGGTGCCAGCATGCAGAGCAAAGGCGTGTTCGGCATCGGCATGCTCACCATCTTCTTCGGCCTCATGGGCATCGCCAACGAGAAGCTGTTCGTGCCGGCGGCGCACTGGTTCCAATACGCCTGGTTGCCACGGCTGGAGGCGCGGTATGAGAAGTTCCTGCGCTATGCGTTGATGAAACATCACCCGCGAACCTTCCTACTGGGCACCGTGGGGCTTTTGATCTTCGCGTTCATCCTGCTCGGGGTGTTCCCGCCGAAGACGCTCTTCTTCCCCACCAACCAACCGATGTTCATCAACGTGTTCATCGAAGCGCCCATCGGCACCGACATCCAGAAGACCGACAGCATCACCCGGGTGGTGGAGCGGCAGGTGATGAAGGTGATCAACGTGCCGGAGTACATGGAGGTACGCGAGGTGAAGAACGAACGTGGCGAGGTGGTGGGTACCGATACGGTGAACTACCTGGTGAGCTCCGTGATCGCGCAGGTGGGCGAAGGCACCAGCGACCCCGGCACCGGTGAGGTGGAGTTGAGCTCCACGCCGCATAAAGCACGGATCCAGGTCACCTTCGTGAAGTTCGCCGACCGGAAGGGCAAGGACACCAACGATGTGCTGGAGCAACTGCAAGCTGGCGTACCCGGCTACCCTGGGGTGATCACCACCGTGGTGAAGAACGCCGACGGTCCACCGGTGGGCAAGCCGATCAACATCGAGATCAAAGGGAAGGAGATCGATGGCCTGCTGGACGAGGCCGAACGGGTGAAGACCTTCATCGAGGGAAAGAACGTGGCCGGTGTGGAAGCCTTACGGATCGATATCGACCGCGCGAAGCCCGAAATGCCCATCGTGATCGATCGGGAGAAGGCGCGCCGACTGAACGTGAGTACCTACCAGGTGGCCGATGCCATCCGCACCGCGCTCTTCGGCAAGGAGGTGAGCACCTTCCGCATCGAAGGCGACGATGACGACTATGAGATCAACGTGCGCCTGAAGGACCAGTACCGTTACGATACGCAGCGCCTCATGGACATGCGGATCACCTTCCGCGACATGCTCACGGGTCAGATCCGGCAGGTACCCATCAGCGCCGTAGCCAAGGAGGAGTATACCACCACCTTCAGCGCCATCAAGCGCAAGGACCTGGACCGGGTGGTGACGGTGAGCAGCAACGTGATCGCGGGGTACAACAACAACGAGGTGGTGCAGCGGATCAAGGATGAGATGGCCTCCGGCTTCGAGCCCGATGATCGGTTCAACCTTCGGTTCACCGGCGAACAGGAGGATCAGGCCAAGGACATGAACTTCCTGGGCACGGCCTTCCTGGTGGCCATCTTCGTGGTGTTCCTCATCATCGTGGCGCAGTTCAACAGCATCAGCTACCCGGTGATCGTGATGAGCACGGTGGTGTTCAGTACCATCGGCGTGTTCCTCGGCCTCATCGTGTTCCGCATGGATTTCATCATCATGATGACGATGCTGGGGATCATCTCGCTGATCGGCGTGGTGGTGAACAACGCGATCGTGCTGATGGACTTCGCGCGCCTGCTCTTCGCCCGCGCGCAGCGTAAGCTGGGCTTGGACGAGGATGCCATCATCCCCATCGAGGAGAGCCGCGAGGCGTTGATCATCGCGGGCCGCACGCGCCTGCGCCCGGTGCTGCTCACGGCCATCACCGCCGTGCTTGGTCTATTGCCCCTGGCGATCGGGCTCAACTTCAACTTCTTCACCCTCTTCAGCGAGTTGGATCCGCACATCCACATGGGTGGCGACAACGTGGTGTTCTGGGGCCCGCTCAGCTGGGCGGTGATCTATGGGCTGGTGTTCGCCACGTTCCTTACGCTGATCATGGTGCCGGTGATGCTGCTGATCGTGATGAAGATCAAGCATAGGAGGCAATGGAAGCGGCAGGTACGGGCGCAGGCGGCGGTGTGAGGAACGGATCGCCGATCACGACCGTGTACGTGGGAGGCGTGACTTTGGTCTGGGCGTGCACATAGCGGTCTTGCGCCGAGCGGTGTCGTGGCCTTGTGACCGCAGGGACGGCTGATGTCGTGGACCCTCTTCCGCGGATCGCCCTGCCCGCCCGCGTCCACCCACTTCACGCCGCTCTACGCTTCCTCTACTTGCTGGACATGCCCTAAGGCCTCGGTCGCGCCTGCGGCATTCGTATTCCGACTGGTCGTCCAGTTCCAGCTGACCGGCTGACTCTTTTTCATCGTGCCTTCCCCGGGAGACCGGTGCCGGAGGCTCCGACACGGAACGGAACGGATCTCCCGTATCGGCTTACGGGCGATCGGTCCAGGAACTTCCCGTCCCTGGGTCACCGAGCGGTACGCACGACCGGGACATCGGAGGAGAGGTTGCGTAATACCATTTGGATGTTCAATAGCGACCGAAGATGGGCGGCTATTTTTTTCCAGGCTGATACGAGGGACCTTTTGGGTAGCGGGGCCTACGGAATAGGTCACGCGGAGAAGGCATGGGAACGTAGAGCAAGCGGATCGGCTGGTATTGGATGTCCAAATGGTAGAAGGGCGCTGAAGGGAAGGGGACCGCCGGTGGGTCGATAGGGCCGCTCATCCAATAATTGTGAAAGAAAATAGTTGCGTATTGCAACAAATGATACATTTGTGCCGTTGCAAAAGGCAATCATTGACATGAGCACATCATCTGATCAGCTGGCCCGCCTGTTCCCGGTCACCTTCCGCAGCGTGATCCGCCTGCTGGCCGTGGAGTTGGACAAACAGGACCAGGGCGTCCGGCTCCCGGTTTTCGGGGTCTTGGACTTCCTGCTCACGAACAGCCAGGCCGTGCAGACCGACCTGGCCAACCATTTCGCCAAGGACAAGAGCGTGATGCTGCGCCAATTGGATGAAATGGAGAAGGCGGGCTTGATCGAACGGCAAATGGACCCCAACGACCGCCGCCGCAAGAACCTGGTGGTGACCAAGGCGGGCATCGCAGCCCATCGGAAAGTGGACCGGATCCGTGCGATGGTCTTCTCCAATGCGCTCGCCGGGGTGAGCGAGAAGGAGTTGGCGACCTGCCTGAAAGTGTTGAACCGGATGAATGACAACGCCAACAGCGGCGACGTGCAATGAAGCACCTGATCCCACTCCTCGCCCTGGCGCTAGCGACCGGTGCGCAGGCTCAACAAGCCTTCACGTTGAGGCAGGCCATCGACTACGGGCGCAGCCATAGCCCGGCCATGGCGATCGCCGCCAACGACCAGCGTAAGGCCGATGCCCAGGCCCAGGAAGCCGTGAGCGGCTACATGCCCCAGATCAACGCCAGTGGTTCGTTGGACGACAACCTGAAGCGCCAGACCACCTACCTGCCCGCCGGGATATTCGGCGACGAGCCAAGACCCATCCAAATGGGCACCCAGTACAACACCAACCTCGCGGTACAGGCCGAACAGGTCTTGATCGATGTGGCCCAGTTGAACGGGATCCAGGCCAACCGCCCCAACACCGCGATGGCCGCCATCAAGTTGAAACAGGCCGAGGAGCAGGTCGTATATGATGTGGCGGCGGCGTATGCCAAGGCGCAGACCTACCGCGCCCAGGTGCGTCTGCTGGAAGCGAACCTGGAACAGTACGATGAGCTGGTGCCGATCCTGCGCCTGCGCCTGGAGAAGGGCGTGGTGCAACCGCTGGACCTGGACCGGGTGGAGATCACCCAGCGCAACATCAGGTCGCAGGCTACCGTGGCCCAAGCCAACTACGAGGTGGCCCTGGCCCAGCTGAAGCGTGTGATGGGTATGCCGATGAGCGAGGACCTGGTGATCGCCGACGAGGTGGATAGCGCGGCGGACATGCGCCAGCCGGGTACCGCTCCGTTCGCCCTGAGCAACCTCCTGGGCGTCCAGTACAACGAGCAAGCCGTGCTGCTCCAGGGGATCGATGCCAAGCGCAAACGCAATGCGTGGCTGCCCACGCTGAGCGCTTATGGACGGTATGGGACCATGGCCCAGGGCAACGATCTGGGCGCGAGCTACGAGAACTGGTTCGACTATGCCGCCATCGGCCTCAAGTTGAACGTGCCCTTGTTCAGTGGCCTGCGGCGATCGAGCCAGTTGAAGCAGAGCGAGCTGGCCTTGGAGAACGCGCGTGAACAACAGCGCAACGCCAACCTGGGCTACGAGCTGGAGTACCGTTCCGCGGATACCCGGCTGCTCTCCAGCACGAGTACCGTGGCCAACGACCAGGACAACCTAGCCCTGGCCGAACGGGTGTTCGCCAACACCAGCCTGCAATACCAACAGGGTACGGCCACCCTCAGCGACCTGCTCAACGCCGACTACCAGCTGAAGGAGGCGCGCAACAACTGGACCACCTCCGTGCTGAACCGCGCGGTGGCCGTACTGGACCTGGAGAAGGCCAAAGGAACCCTGCTCGAATACGTCAACACCCTCTGAACCACCGAACCCACGCTTCTGCGACATCGATGAAACGCAAATGGATACTCCCGCTGGTACTCGTGGTACTGGCCCTGGGCATCGGCCTACGACTGGCCGGTAACAAGAAGAAGCTCGACGCGGCCAAACAACCCGTGGACCGCAGCGCCTTCGCCATCCCCGTGAACGTGATCACCACCGCCATCGCACCCGTGAACGGCGCTTTCAGCGTTCCGGGCACCCTGGAGCCGTACGAACAGGCCAAGGTGATGGTGCAGGCACAGGGCAAGCTGGCCCAGTTGAGCGTGGACCTGGGCAGCCGGGTGAGCAAGGGCCAGGTGATCGGCAGCCTCGATGTGGCCCAGAAGCATCTGGAACTACAGGCCGCCGAGCTACAACTGGACAAGGCGAAGAAGGATCACGATCGCTACAAGGGACTGTACGAGGGCAAGGCGACCACCGAGGCCAGCTATGACGACGCCCGGTTCAACTACGAGAACCAACGCGTGAAGGTGGAGCAGATCCGCCAACAGATCCGCGATGCCCAGGTGATCAGCCCCGTGAACGGTATCGTGGTGGCCAAGAACGTGGAAGTGGGTGAGTACGTGGCGGCCACCACCCCCGTGGTCGAGGTGGTCGATGTATCGCGGTTGAAGGCCCGGGTGTTCATCAGCGAACGCGACGCCTACCGGATGAAGGAGGGCACCGCCGTGACCATCACGGCCGAGGTGTTCCCCGGCGAAACGTTCCAGGGCAAGGTGAATTACGTGAGCCCGCGCGGCGATGCCAGCCATAACTACGAGGTTGAAGTGGCCGTGATCAATGAGAAGGCGCACGCCCTGAAGAGCGGGACCTTCGTGAACGTGCGGTTCGATGGAGGGGATACGGTGCCGCGGTTGACGATCCCCAAGAACGCGTTGGCCGAAGGCTTGAAGAACCCGTATGTGTTCGTCGTGACCACCGGGTCGTCCGGAACCCGTGCCGCCCGGCGCGAGCTGGTCCTGGGCCGGGAAGAGGGCGACCTGGTGGAAGTGTTGAACGGATTGCAGCCGAACGAGGTGGTGGTGGTGAGCGGACAGTTGAACCTGGTGGACGGCAGCAAGGTGCGGGAGACGAACAACAAGTGAATGGAAGTTGGTGAATTGAGGATGAGGGAACGGTTCGGCGCGTGAAAGCCACCATCCACCAACTCCCATTCACCGAATCGATCGAACGATGAGCATCACAGAAGTCGCCATTAAAAGACCGTTGCTGATCACGGTGATCTTCACCACATTGATCCTCTTCGGCTTCCTGAGCTACCAGCAGCTCAACTACAACCTGTTGCCCAAGTTCGAGGCCAACGTGATCATGGTGCAGACCACCTATCGCGGAGCCTCGCCCGAGGAGATCCAGAACACGCTGACCAAGCCGATCGAGGATGCGGTGAGCGCGATCGAAGGCGTGGACCAGATCGCCAGCACCAGCATGGAGGGGGTCTCCTCCATCACCGTTACGCTGAAGTCCGGCACCGATGTGAACGATGCCCAACGCGATGCCGAACGCCGCATCGACATGATCCGGTCCACCCTGCCGGACGATAGCGACGACCCCATCGTGCGCCGCTTCAGCACCGACGAGATCCCCATCCTGCGCCTGAGCATCAACAGCAACCTGTCACCCGGCGACCTGTACGAACTGCTCGACAAGCGTGTGGCGCCCGTCATCAGCAACGTGAGCGGCGTGGGCAGCGTGACCTTGATCGGCGCACAGCAACGCGAGGTGCAAGTGGTGTTGGACAACGACAAGCTGAAGGCCTACGGGATCGGGGCGGCGCAAGTGGCCATGGCCGTGGGGGCCAACAGCAGCACCTTCCCCGCGGGCAACGTGGAGAGCAGTGCCGACCGCCTCTCCATCAACCTCGAAGCGCGTGCGGGCGACGTGGACGGCCTGCGCAACACCGTGGTGCGCGAGAACGCCGATGGCTCGCGCATCCTGTTGAAGGACATCGCCAGCGTCACCGACGGGCTCACCGAGGCCACCACGTTCAACCGCATCAACGGCCAGCCGGGCGTGGGTATGCAGATCGTGAAGCAGAGCGATGCCAATGCGGTGGAGGTGAGCCGGGGGGTGAAGGAGCGCCTCAAGCAGCTCAAGACCGACCTGGCCGATACCGGTTTCGACTACGCCATCGCCATCGACCAGAGCACCTATACGCTCAGCAGCGCCAATGCCGTGATGTTCGACCTGATGCTCGCCGTGCTGATCGTGGGCGCAGTGATGCTGCTCTTCCTCCACAGCCTGCGCAGCTCCTTCTTCATATTGGTGGCCTTGCCCAGCGCCATGATCCCCACCTTCATCGCCATGTACGCCCTGGGCTTCTCGCTCAACCTGATGACCCTGATGGCGCTCTCGCTCGTGGTGGGTATCCTGGTGGACGATAGCATCGTGGTGCTGGAGAACATCTACCGCCACCTGGAGATGGGCAAGACCCGTTGGACCGCTGCGCTCGAAGGAAGGAACGAGATCGGCTTCACCGCCATGGCCATCACCCTGGTCGATGTGGTGGTGTTCCTGCCGCTGTCCATGGCCGGCGGCCTCATCGGCAACATCCTCCGCGAATTCTCGCTGGTAGTGGTGATCAGCACCCTCATGAGCCTGGTGGTGGCCTTCACCCTCACGCCGCTGCTCGCCAGCCGCTGGGGTAAGTTGGAACACCTCACCAAGGACACCCTGTGGGGGCGTTTCGGCCTGGCCTTCGAAAGGGCCGTTACCAACCTGCAGACCTGGTATGGGCGCACTTTGGAGAAGGCGCTGGATCGCAAGCGATACGTGATCCTCACCGTGATGGTGTTGATCATCGGAGCCATCGCCCTGGTGCCCACGGGTTTCATCGGTGCCACCTTCATGGCCCAAGGCGATCGCGGTGAGTTCCTTGTGCAGCTCGAGACCGCGCCGCAGTCCTCCCTCGCGGTGACCGACCAACTCACCCAGCAAGCGGAGCGCATCATCCTGGCCCACCCCGAGGTCATCGATGCCTTCACCAACGTGGGTACGCAAAGCGGCCAGATGGGGTCCGGCTCGGCCAACGCCAACCTCGCCGAGATCAACGTGAAGCTGGTGCCCAAGAAGGAACGGACCATCAGTGCAGAGCATTTCGGGACCATGTTGCGCGATGAGATCAGTGCCATCCCTGGCCTCAAGGTGACCGTGGCGCAGACCAACATCACCGGCAGCGCATCCACCCCGATCCAGATCGCCGTGAAGGGCGTCGACATGGACAGTTTGTGGAAAGCGGCGCGGATGGTGAAGACGATCACCGAGGCCACGCCCGGCAGCGACTATGTCCAGTACAGCACCAAGAGCCCGAAGCCCGAGGTGAAGGTGCGCTTGGACCAGGACCGCATGGGCGCGCTGGGTTTCAGCAGCAGCGATGTGGGCCTTGCCGTACAGACCGCGTTCCGGGGCAACGACCGCTACAAGTACAAGGAGGCCGGGGAGGAATACCCCATCAACGTGCGGTTGACCGAAGGTGATCGGCGCGATGTGGAGAGCGTTCGTGCGCTGATGGTGACCAATGGCCAAGGAGCCACCGTGCGCCTGGATCAACTGGCCGACGTGTACGAGACGGTGGGCAACAGTGTCTTGCAGCGCACCGACCGGCTCAACAGCATCACCATCAACAGCGCCGCCGTCGGCCGGCCCAGCGGCACCATCGTGGCCGAGATCCAGAAGGCCATCGCTGCGGAGCACCTGCCCGAGGGGGTCACCATCCAATACCTCGGCGATGCCAAGAACCAAGGTGAAGCCTTCGGTTCCTTGGGACTGGCCCTCGTGCTGGGCATCCTCCTCGTGTACCTGATCATGGTCGCGTTGTACGAGAACGCTTTGTATCCTTTCGTGGTTTTGTTCTCCATCCCCGTGTCGTTGGTGGGCGCCTTCCTCGCGTTGGCCCTCACCATGCAACCGCTCAGTGTGTTCGCCATCGTGGGCCTGATCATGCTGCTCGGGCTGGTGAGCAAGAATGGTATCCTCATCGTCGACTTCGCGAACCACCTGCGTTCCGAAGGGCTCGGCCTGGTCGAAGCCCTGGTGGAGGCCGGGAAGGAACGTTTGCGGCCGATCCTGATGACCACCGTGGCCATGATCTTCGGGATGCTGCCGATCGCGCTCGCCAGCGGCGATGGTGCCGAAGTGAAGAACGGCATGGCCTGGGTGATCATCGGTGGTCTCACCAGCTCCCTGGTGCTCACCCTCTTCATCGTGCCTACGATGTATTACATCATGACCCGTCTGATGGAAGTGGTCGGTGGCAAACGGTTCAGCCGGAAACGGAAGTTGGTGGAAGAAAGGGTGGCCGTGGCCTGATGGGGTAGGGGTCGGTGTAGGTCTCACTGGGCAGCATTCCGGCTGTAAGGGTCACTTGGGCGGGAACGAACGTGGCAAGGGGGAGTGCAGGGAGTGTAATGGTCCTGATCATCAGGGACGGGTTTGCGTAGTGGAGGTATGTGCTTCACCATGAATAGCGGATATGGTGCCGATATGTGAATAGGACGGCAAAGCGCCTCCGATGTCGAGCGTTTCGGATCCGATGCTGTGGGACACATTCCACATGGAAGAATGCGCCGAATCCCAAGACAGGGATCGACTGGGGTTCGGTGGAAGTGACGACCAAGCGTTCCTACATGGGGTAGCTCAACTTATTCGGGGGCGGGTCTACGTTGCGATGTTGGAGGCCACCCGTACAATTCGGCACAAGCGCGACCGAATGGAGCCACCGTACTTCGGAGGCCACGCCACCGGATACCCGGTCGAACCAGACGGCCATACGTTACGTGAATGACGGTGAGGAAGCATCCGTTCCTGCGACAGGGCGAAAGTCCGAGCCCTTCATGGATCCGTGCCGCACCGGGCCGTGGTAGCGATCCGGACACGGGACTCCGATCAAGTCTCAAAGTCCTTCCTGGTAGTATGGCTCGGCGAGCTACCTTTGAGCCGCTGATGATCCCCGTTCAACAACGGGGTTAAAAGGGAACCGGGTGCGAATCCCGGGCTTTTCCTGAAGCTGTAAGTCCGTGCACGAGTCGGCACGATGCCACTGTCCGAAGAGGATGGGAAGGCGCCGATGAGAATGGACGAGCCAGAAGACCTGTCATCGGCAACAGAAGTCCGCTTCCAGGATAGAAGCAGGCCTGATGCGCATGTCGGTTGCGCGTTCGGTCATTCGTTCCGGAAGCTGTTGTTGAACAGTGAAAACAAATTCCGAACAGGATGAAAACGACCGTACGCGCATTTTCCGCCCTCGCCCTGCTAGCCACCGCGCCCCTGCAGGCACAGACTTTCGACCTTCCCGATGTGGAGTTCTGGGTGGGCTCTGGGAGTGACAGTTCCGTTCTCGTGGTCGATTTCCAGGACGGTTCCTTCACCCCGAGCTATGCCTGGGGCTTCCTGCACGATGGCACGGCCACCGGCGAGGATATGCTCAACGCCCTCGCTGCTGCCGACGTGAACTTCGTGGCCAACATCGGTGGTGGATTCCTCAGCGACATCACGTACAACGACCATGCGGGCATTGGTGGCGCACCGAACTGGTGGAGCACCTGGAGCGGCACGGGTATGGGTGACCTGGCGATGAACATGGGCCTGGCCGAGGTGTTGTCCAATGGAAGTTGGTTCGGGTGTTCGTACGAACCGTATATCCCGGGCGGTGAGCCCACGGGCCCCACGGAGCCCATCGCGGCGTACGAGCCCTTCCGCTTCACGGCTTCGGATGTGACCTTCTGGACCGGAAGCGGTGCCAATGAAGCCGTGCTGATCGTGGACTTCCAGGACGGTAGTGGCAGCTCCAGCTACGCATGGGGTTTCCGCTTCGATGGCACGACAACGGGCGAGGCCATGCTGAACGCCGTGGCCGATGCCGACCCCAACTTCGCGCTCGTGGTGGGTGGCGGTTTTCTGAACGATATCACCTACAACAGCCATGCTGGTCTCGGTGGCAACCCGGATTACTGGAGCACGTGGAGCGGCACCAACCTCGGCAACTGGTACATGAACATGGGCATTGGCACCAGCGTGGCCGATGGCGACCTGTTCGGCTGCTCGTACACCGATTTCACGCCGGCGCTGCGGCCGTATTATCCGGTCCCGGCACAGGGCAGCACCTCCATCGCTCGTTCCGTGGCGGAGGAATTCCTGGTCTATCCGCAGCCCGCCACGGACCAGCTCTCCATCCGCGATGCACGGTCCAGCAACAGCCCGGTCCACATCACCGACCTGGCCGGCCAACTGGTGTACACCGGCCGTACCAACGGCCTGCTCACCACCCTCGATGTAAGCACCTTCGCCAGCGGCCTCTACGTGTTGCAGGTGGGTGAGGTGAAGCGAACCATCGCGGTGCAGTAGACGCAGGCAATGCGGGCGAATGGCGAAGGGTCATTGGTGAATGGGGGCGCACCCGTTCGCCATTCGCCATTCGCCTGCGTTCCGTTCTGGTACGGTGCGGTACGCTGTTGACGCAACTGCTCATCATCGGAACCACGGCAGTCGCACAACCCCCCACCGACACCCTCCTCCTGAAAGAATTCGAGGTGAGCGCCCCACGCCTTGCCACCTTCGGTGCGGGCAGCAAGGTGCAGCGCATGGACAGCACCACCATGGCGCGCTATGCCTCGGCGGATCTGGGCGAGTTGCTGGCGAACGAAAGTCCGGTCTTCATCAAGAGCTACGGTCTGGGGAGCCTGGCCACCACCTCGTTCCGTGGCGGTAGCGCGGATCATACGGCGGTGTTGTGGAACGGCATCCGCATCACCAGCCCGATGAATGGGCAGATCGACCTGTCGTTGATCCCCGTGGGTGCGGCGAACGAGGTGCACGTGCAGTACGGCGGCAGCACGGCGCTGTGGGGCAGTGGCGCGGTGAGCGGCGCGATCCACCTGAACAACGTGCCGCGCTTCGGGCGGGGTGTGCAGCTGGAGGGCGGCATCGTGTTCGGCAGCTTCGGCGATCGCCGACAGCAGGTGCGTGTGGAGGTGGCGAAGGAGCGGTGGGTCACGAGCATCGCGCTGTACAACACCGATGCGCGGAACGACTTCACCTACCGCACCGGCCCCGCAACGGCACGCACGGAGCGCACACAGACCAACGCCGCACTGCAACGCCAAGGATTGTTGTTCGAGCAGCATCTGCGCACCGGAGCGCGCGGCCGTCTGGGTGTACGCTATTGGTACCAGCATGCCGATCGGCGGATCCCGCCCACGCGCCTGCAGGCCTTCAGCAGCGCGCAACAACTGGACGCGAGCCACCGCGTGATGGCCGACTGGCGCTACGACCGCACGCTATGGGGCACCACCGTTCGCGGCGGCTGGTCCGATGAACGGTTGGACTGGTACGCTTCCGCCGATGCGGAGAACGCCCTGAGCCGCGCACGCACGCTGGTGGGCGAGGCCGAGTTGCGCTATCGTCCCGAAGGCCCGCATGCAGTGGACTTCGGCCTGCACCACACGCAGGCACAGGCGCGCACCGACGGCTATCCGCACGATCCCACGCAGGACCGCAGCGCGATCTTCGCCCTGTACCGTTACCGGCCAGGCTCGCCTTTCACCGGCACCGTGTCCGCGCGGCAGGAATGGCTGGATGGAAGCGCGGTGCCATTCACTGGAGCGATCGGTGCGGAGTACGGCGTGCAACGTTGGCTCACACTGAAGGCACAGGCCGCTCGGGTATACCGGGTGCCCACTTTCAACGACCTGTACTGGAACCCCGGCGGCAACCCAGCACTACTGCCCGAGGACGGGTACAGCGGCGACCTCGGCGTGCTGCTGCGCCACACGTGGAAGCGGTATGTGTTCCGCAGCGAGGTCACGTGGTTCAACCGCATGTTGAACAACTGGATCATCTGGTTGCCCGGCCCGGCGTACTGGAGTCCGCAGAACATCATGCAGGTGTGGAGTCGCGGCGTGGAGAGCGATTCCGAGATCGCATGGCATTCCGGGAACACCACGGTGAGGCTCGGCGTGTTGACCAACCACGTGGTGAGCACCAACCAGGTGGCGAAGCGCCAGTACGACGATTCCGTGGACCGACAACTGATCTACGTGCCCATGTACAGCGGCAATGGGCGCTTGGCCGTGGAGCGTGGCCGCGGATCCCTTGCCGCGCATGCCACCTACACCGGCTACCGCTACACCAGCACCGACAACCGCGAATACCTCGAACCCTACTGGCTGCTGAATGCATCCGCATCGCTGCGCGCGGTGCGCAAGGCGCACTGGCAGGCCGATGTGTTCGTCCATGCCAACAACCTGCTCGGTACGGAATACGAAGTGATGCTGAGCCGACCCATGCCGATGCGCAACTACCAGGTGGGGGTACGGGTGCATTTCGATCGACCGAACCCTCCCAAGTCCAACACTCCATGAACTTCCGCATCCTACTATTCTTGATCGGCTCCTGCATCGCCATTGCGGCGCACGCCCAGTTCCCGCCGCCCGCCGGACAGCCGGGCACCACCGCCATGCACAAGGACAGCATCGCCTTCGTGGCATGGGCCACGGCCTGCTCGGTGCAACGCGGTCCGCAGGACATCAGCGACCCTTCGCTCGGCCTCGCCAGTGTGGGCGTTACGGCGAACGTGGTGGGCATGCCCAACGGCAACGTGCTCAGCCTTGGCGATGGTGGTATAGCCACCCTCACCTTCGCGCAGCCCATCACCAACGGGCCGGGCTGGGATTTTGCCGTGTTCGAGAACGGGTTCAACGACACTTATCTCGAACTGGCTTTCGTGGAGGTGAGCAGCAACGGCACTGATTTCGTACGCTTCCCCGCCACCAGCAACACACAAACCGACACGCAGGTGGATGGCTTCGGCGCATTGGACGCCACGCTGATCGACAACCTCGCTGGTAAGTACCGGGCGCAGTACGGAACACCGTTCGACCTGGAGGAGCTCAGTGGTGAACCGGGGCTGGACGTTACGGCCATCACCCACGTGCGTATCGTGGACGTGGTGGGCTGCATCCAGGATGCCTACGCCACGTACGACAGCCACGGCAACAAGGTGAACGATCCGTGGAGCACACCCTTCGCATCGAGCGGCTTCGACCTCGATGGTGTGGGGGTGGTCCACCACCTGGCGACCGGCATGGACGAGCTGTTCGCCACGCGGCTGAACATGCAGCTCATTCCCAACCCGGCGCAGCAACAAGGCCGTTTGCGCTTCACGCTGCCTGCGGCCGATCGTGTGCGGGTGACGATCACGGATGCCACGGGGCGTACGGTCCGAACCACGGTCGATGCCGCGCACGAGGCCGGTACGCACGATGTTCCGCAGGACCTTTCCGACCTGCGCGCCGGGCTTTACTTCGTGGCGATCATCACCACCGACGGCCGCGCCAGCCGACCACTGATCGTGCAATGACGATGAAGAAGCTCCGCTTATTGCTGCTCGGAACGGTGCTCCTCGTGGGCTGCCGGAAGGACAAGCCCGAACCGCCGATCGATACGCCGATCACCGTGGGAGCGGGCGGCGTGTACATCACCAACGAGGGCAACTTCGGCTGGGGCAACGCGGGTGTGAGCTATTTCGACGCGGGAACGGGCACGCTGGCGGAGGACCTGTTCCAACCGGCCAATGGCGAAGGCTTGGGCGATGTGTGCCAGAGCATGCGCCTCTTCAATGGCCGCGCATACCTGGTGGTGAACAACTCCAACAAGGTGGAAGTGGTGGATCCCAACACCTTCACACGCATCGCCACCATCACCGGCTTCAACTCGCCCCGCTACTTCATGCCGGTGAGCAATGGCAAGGCGTATGTCACGGACCTGTATGCCAACGCGATCAACGTGGTGGACCTGGGCAGCCATACCATTACCGGAAGCATCACCTGCCCCGGCTGGACGGAGGAGTTGGCGCTGGCCTACGGCAAAGCCTTCGTCACGAACAAGACACGCGATCACGTGTACGTGATCGACACCGGCACCGACCTGCTCGTGGACAGCATCGCCGTGAGCCGCGGCGGCAACAGTATCGTGGAGGACGCGAACGGAAAGTTGTGGGTGGCGTGCAGCGGTGGTGGTGGTACACAACCGGCACTGTACCGCATCGATCCCATCGCGTTGAACGTGGAGGCCTCGTTCGTGTTCGGCAGTTCGGCGGACAGCCCATGGCGCCTGTCCATCAATGGCGACCATGGTGTGCTGTACTTCCTGAACGGCCACGTGTACCGCATGGCGATAACGGATGCGGCGTTGCCCGCTGCGCCCTTCATCGCCGCCGATGGCCGCAACTTCTACGGCCTGGGCGTGGATCCCAGCAGCGGCACGGTGTACGTGGCCGATGCGATCGATTTCACCCAGCGTGGCAGGGTGTTCCGCTACACCACGGACGGCACGTTCGTGAACGATTTCCTGGCCGGCAGGATCCCGAACGGTTTCACTTTCCGCTGACCCCACATGACCCACGAGGAGCGCGTAGCCCTTTCCGAGACACGGATCTTCAAAGCCGTGTTCCCCAATACCACCAACCACTACGATACACTGTTCGGCGGTGCAGCCATGCAACTCATGGACGAGGTGGCCTTCATCACCGCCACACGCTTCAGCCGCCAACGCATGGTCACGGTGAGCAGCGACCGCATCGACTTCAAACGTCCCATTCCCAGTGGTACCATCGTGGAACTGCATGGCCGCGTTACGTACATCGGCACCACCAGCCTCAAGGTACGTGTGGACATCCATGTGGAACAGATGTACGCCGAACATCGGGAGAAGGCGGTGAGCGGCGAGTTCACCTTCGTGGCGGTGGACGAACACAAACGACCTTTGCGGATCACACGGTAGGGGGCGCGGCGTGATCGGGCGCTGCCGTTGGCTCCTTGGCCCATGCCTCCAAACAGGTCGGACACAAGCATCCGGCGAAACGTTCACGCAGAACGACGAGCTGCATGGCGCTGAGCTGCACACGGGAACAGGCGCATTGCGCGATGGCATGGGGCCGGCATGGGAACACGATGCCGCAACGGGCACAGGGTGAAGGCGGGTTCGCGTCCATGGCCGCAAGTTGCGAAGGAGTGGCCGTGCGCTGTGGTGTCAGGCTTACGAACAACGATGCCGTGATAGGTTGGTGGCGCACCTTCCGTCCGGCGCGAACGCCCATGGTACGTTCGTGGGATGAAACTCCGTACGTGTCTGACCGGCTGGGCCGTATGCCTCGGCTTGGCCATGGTCGCGCAGACCACGGGTTCCTTGCTCGGCCGTGTTTCCGACCCTGCCGCTGGCCCCATCGCCGATGCGGTGGTGCATGCCATGTCGGCGGATACCGCGTACACCACGGGTACCGGGGCCGATGGCACCTATCGGTTCGCCGCCTTGCCCACGGGATCGTACCGGGTACGGGTGAGCCATGTGTCTTATCGCCCGCAGGAGATCGCAGAGGCTTGGGTGCGGGCCGGCCGGAGCGAATGGGTCGAGTTCACCATGGAGCGGGCCGTACAGGAGCTGGCCCAGGTGGAGGTGCGATCCGTGGCCCCGCAGCGCATGGAGGCCATGGATAGCGAACCGCTCACCGTGGAACGTAGCCTCCGTTTCCCGGCCACCTTCCACGATCCCGCACGGTTGGCCATGAGTTATGCGGGCGTGGTCACCACCAACGATGAAGCCAACCATTTCAGCGTTCGCGGCACCGCACCTTGGACCAACGCTTGGCTGTTGGAGGGCGTGGAGATCGTTACGCCCAACCACCTCACCAATGCGGGCACGTCGAGCGATCAACCGACCCTGACCGGCGGAGGCACCACCATCCTCAGCGCGCAGATGCTAGGCCGATCCCAATTGTTGCTCGGCGGCGCTTCGGCGCAGTATGGTAATGCCCTGGGCGGCATCATGGACCTACGGCTGCGGCAAGGCACCAACGAACGTCGGGCCTACACGGCACAAGCGGGTCTCATCGGACTCGACCTCAGTGCCGAAGGGCCATTTCGCACCGGTGGTAAGGCCACCTACCTGGTGAACTATCGCTATTCCACCCTTGGCCTCCTGAGCGCGGCCGGTGTTCCGCTTGGCGACGAGAACATCGCTTTCCAGGATCTGGCGTTCACCGTTCATGCACCGCTCGGGGAGCGTGCGGAGCTCAAGCTCTTCGCCATGGGCGGCAACAGCTCCAACCGGTTCGATCGTAAGGACAGCACCGAGTGGGAGGTGGACAAGGATAGCCGGAACATCGATTACACCGCTCGGGTGGGCGTGGCCGGCGTTTCGTTCATGCAACGCTTGGGCCGCACGGCCAAGTGGACCACCGTGCTCGCGCTCTCCGCCAACGAGCAGGATCGAACGGTGGAGTACGCACCTTATCGGCGACAAGCGGCGTTCACGGATGCTACTTGGCTGTACGAACGGAAGGTGAGCGCACATAGTGCGGTGGTCGGAACGGTTTCGGCACGGTCCGCCTACCGCGTTGGGATCACCGCCATGGAACGCGACCTGGGGAAGCGTTTCAGCCCTTGGTCGGAGCGTTACACCGGATGGCTTGTTCGGCCGTATGGCGAGTTCCGGTACCACCTCACGGAGGCGTTGCGGATGGATGTGGGTCTGGCCTATGCGGCCGATACACGGAACGGGACCGGGGCCGTGGAGCCTCGGTTGGCGGTGCGATGGTCCATCACGGAAAGCGCACACCTGGCGGTGGCCATTGGCCAACGCAGCCAGTTGCCGCGCGCCGAGCTCTATTTCGAAACCGGGCCACTACCCTACGTGGATAACCGGAACCTCGCGCCGATCCTGGCCCGCGAGGCATCGATCACCTACCAGCACGACCTACGGCCCCAACTTCGGCTGCACGGCACCGTGTACCTGCAACGGTTCCTCAACGTGCCGGTGTACGCTCCTTCGCCGGGGTTGTGGCCCGGCTACACCCCAAGCTTGCTCAATGCGTGGGATGGGGTTACGATGGCGCAGTTGTCCGGCACGGGCACCGGCGATGGCCGGGGGGTGGAGCTGGGGCTCGAACGGCGGTTCCAAGGCGACCTGTTCTTCCTGGTGAACGGCACCTGGATGGACCCCCGATACACCGACAGCGATGGCGCCACCCAGCGCACACGGTGGAATGTGGGCCATGTGGCCAACGCCGTGGTGGGCAAGGAGTGGGCCAAGGAGAAGGAGCACCTCGAACGGACCTGGGGCCTCAGCTTTCGTGCCAACGCCACCGGCGGCCAGCGTTACACGCCCATCGCCAGCTCCGAGGATCCCCGGCCCGCACCGTTCAGCGCCCAGTACCGGGGCACCTACCGGGTTGATGTGCGCCTCTACCTGAAGCGTGAACGCCCCGGCCGCACTGGGATATGGGCGGTGGACCTGCTCAACGCCACCAACGCGAAGAACGAGGCCTACCGCTATTTCGACCAGCACCAAGGGCAGGTGGTGACCCGCTACCAACTGGGTCTGATCCCCAACCTGAGCTATCGCATCGAATTCTGATCCACCATGCAGCGCACGGTACACCTCTCCATCGCCCTTGTGTTCGCCGTGTTCGCGGCGCTCAACCTCAACGACCCGGATCCCTGGACCTGGGTGCTGGCGTACACGTCCGTGGCGGTATTGTATTCCGCAGCCGCCTTTGGCCGTGCCGACCGGAGGCTCAGTGGCGGTCTGTGCTTGTTCATGATGCTATGGATGCTCACCATGCTGCCGGGCATGGTGCAGTGGGCAGGGGCGGGTTTCCCTTCCATCACCGCGAGCATGAAGGCCACCGAGCCGCACATCGAGGTGGTGCGCGAGTTCCTGGGGCTTCTGCTGGCCGTGTTGGCCTTGGGGTGGCTCACCTGGAGCACTCCGGGGCGGGCGGCCCAGGGCTAATGCCATTTCGCATTAAGGCGTAGGCTAAAGCTGCGAAGGGATTTTTT
>CAUJED010000110.1:0-20477 GCA_963169535.1 Bacteroidota bacterium
GAAGAGAAGATGAGCGGAGGCCGCAGCCATCCTCACCGCTTCACCACTCGGACCCTTCGGTTCAAGGACCGTTTCTTTCTTCCCGTCTGCGTAACTTTGTGGCAACGGGCAGGGATCGTGGACCCGTGAGCGAGCATGGCACGTACGCCGGAACAGGAGCAGGAACAGGAAGAACAGGTCGGAGAGCAAGGATCCACCGGAGTGGAGGAACGCTCCGATGCCGTGTACCGTTCCACAGCCTTGGATTTCGATCCGCTGAAGGAGTTGAACCTGCCCACCAGCTACGAAGAGGTGTTGGCGCGCTTCCGTCGGCTCCAGGGCGACCGGGCGATGGAGTCGCTGAACTGAGCGCGGCGCTCCCCTCCTTCCCTATCCTTCATCGTACCATCATGACCGATCCGTTTGGTATCGGGCGTTGGTTCTCCTATCTTCAAACCATCCTCCGCGCGTCCTGTACCGGACCGTGAACCATGGCCCGGAGTGGACCTCCACGGTGGCATGTCACCCCAACATCCACCCAATACGCTCGTGCCATGAAAGTCTTCGACGACAAACACATCAAGAACATCGTGCTGCTCGGCTCCCACGGAAGCGGCAAGACCACGCTGGCCGAAACCATGCTCTTCGAAGCGGGTCTGATCCAACGCCGCGGCCGTGTCGAAGACAAGAACACCGTAAGCGACCATACCGAACTGGAACACGAACGCGGTGGCAGCGTGTTCAGCACGGTGTTGCACACCGAGTGGCGGAACTACAAGATCAACATCATCGATACGCCCGGCCTGGACGACCTGGTGGGCGAGACGGTGCCCGCCCTGCGCGTGGCGGACACCTGTGTGCTGTTGCTGAACGCACACCACGGCGTGGAGGTGGGCACCGACCTGTTGTGGGATCGCATCGCGGAATACGACCGGCCGGTGATCCTGGCGGTGAACCAGCTGGACCACCCCAACGCCGACTTCGACGATACGCTGGCCCAGGCCAAGGAGCATTTCGGCAGCGCGGTCACGTTGATGCAGTACCCCGTGGAACAAGGCGATGGCTTCCACCGCATCATCGACCTACTGAAGATGACCATGTACGTGTTCAAGGACGCAGGCGGCAAGCCGGAGAAGCAACCCATACCCGAGTCGGAGAAGGAACGCGCCGAAGCCCTGCACAAGGAACTCGTGGAGAAGGCCGCCGAGAACGATGAGGCGTTGATGGAACATTACTTCGAGCGCGGTGAGCTGGACGAGGATGAGATGCGCATCGGCCTGAAACAGGGCATGATGAAGCGGACCTGCTTCCCGGTGTTCTGCCTGAGCGCGGCACGCAACATGGGCAGTGGCCGGTTGATGGGGTTCATCGACAACGTGGCGCCGGCGGCGCTGGAGATGCCGCCCGAGGAACTGGTGGACGGCGGTGTGCTGGAATGCGCGGCGAACGGCCCGGCGGTGCTGTTCACCTTCAAAACCATCATCGAGCCCAGGGCCGGGCACATCACCTTGTTCAAGGTGATGAGCGGCGAGGTGAGCGAAGGCACCGAACTGGTCAACGACAACACCGGCAGCACCGAGCGCATCAACCAGATGTTCATCGTGGACGGCAAGGAGCGCCAGCCGGTGCAGAAGCTCGTGGCCGGCGACATCGGCGGCACCATCAAGCTGAAGGACACCGCTACGGCGCACACCCTGCACACCCCGGGAAAGCGGTTGAAGCTCCGCCCGATCGCCTTCCCCGAGCCGCGTCTGCGGCAGGTGATCCGGGCCGCCGACCCAAAACAGGAGGAGAAGCTGCATGCCGCGCTGCTGGAGATCCAGAAGGAGGATCCCACCATCGTGCTCCAGTACAGCCGCGAGACCGCGCAACAGCTGATCGGGGCGCAAGGCGACCTGCACCTGAGCATCCTGAAGTGGAAGCTGAACCATCATTACAAGGTGGACGCCGTGTTCGAAAGCCCGCGGATCCCCTACCGCGAGACCATCCGCAAGGGTGCCGAAGCCAGCTACCGGCACAAGAAGCAGACCGGGGGCAGCGGACAGTTCGCGGAGGTACACCTCCGCATAGAGCCGTGGTACGAGGGCATGTCCGAACCGGCCGGCCATAGCGTGCGCGGCCAGGAGGTGGTGGAGCTGCCCACCGGTGGCAAGCTGGTGTTCTACAACTGCATCGTGGGCGGGGTGATCGACAATAAGTTCCTGCCCAGCATCCTCAAAGGCGTGATGGAAAAGATGGAACGCGGCCCCCTCACCGGCTCCCCCGCGCGCGATATCCAGGTGGTGGTGTTCGATGGGAAGATGCATCCGGTGGATAGCAACGATATCAGCTTCAAGATCGCCGGGCTGCAAGCCTTCCGCGAAGCGTTCACCAATGCCGACCCCCAGCTGCTGGAGCCGATCCACATGCTGGAGGTGCGGGTGCCCAACGAGTTGGTGGGCGAGGTGATGACCGACCTGCAAGGCCGACGAAGCATCGTACTGGGCGTGGAGGGCAGCGGCCGCCACCAGGTGATCAAGACCCAGACCCCGCTCGCCGAACTGGACCGGTATAGCACCACACTACGGAGCCTTACCCAAGGCCGCGGCACCTACACCGAAAGCTTCCTGGCCTACCAGCCCGTTCCGGCGGACCTTCAGCACAAGCTGGTCCACGAGCACCGGGAGGCGGAAGTGGCCGTATGATGCCGGGCCACCGGCCGACCATGATCGGTGCGTACCTCGGCATGACTCGGGCCTTCGCAGCGAACGCCTGGCGCAGGTCCCGTTGCGCCTTGGAGTCACCGATCAGGTCCACAGGGCGTGGTGTCCGTGCCGTTCCTGGCGGGCTTGGCGTGGCCGGTGCGTTGCACAGGGCCGGGTGTGTCCGCCACCTCGAACGAAGCAGGGCCGGGCCGGGTGCCGTGGGGCCGATCCGCGGTATGGGTTAGCGCCATAGGGTGCGGACGGATGGCCCGTGATGTGATCCGTGGTGGATCAAGGCCGGGCGAAACCCGCAGCGTCGGCGGGCAGTTCCACCGTATTGTCGCTCCGGTCCATGTCGGCCGTTCGGCCCAAGGGGTCGATGGTGATGGACTTGATCGAGGCTAAGGCCACCGGTACACGGAAGGCGTAGGTGGGATCGGTCCATTGCCAGGGCGCCAGCACCTCGAACGGGAAGGTTTCGGAATCCGGGCGTTTCGCGCCGCGCTGCAACGAAAGGGGGATGTGGTAGTGCTGCGTGGTGCCATCGCGCAGCGCCACGGCCACATCCACCGGCATCAGCTGTTCCTCCGTGCGTTCGAGTTCGACCATGGTGCCGCCATCGGTACCCAGCACCGTGCGGATGCCATAGTCCAGCGTGCGGGTGGTGTTGATCCACTCGTCGAAATACCAGTCGAGCTCGATCCCCGAGCGTTTCTCCATCACCCGTTCGAAGTCGATCGGCTCCGGATGTTTGAAGCGGCACACATCGTAGTAACGCAGCAGGCCGGCGCGCAACTCCTTCTCCCCCACCACGGCCCCCAGCTGGTGTACGAACATCTCGCCGAAGCTGTAGGCCGTGGCCCCGTATCCCCGGTTGGTGATGAAGTGGTCGGCATGCAGGCTCGGTGGCTCATGGCGCCCGCTGCGCACCAGTGTACCGTACCCTTCGAACGCGCTGCGGTGCGGATCCTCCGCGCGTGGGAACAACTCCTGCATCACCTCGCTGCTCGCATATTCGGTGAAGCCTTCGTCCATCCACGGGAACCGGCCTTCGTTGCTGGCCAGCACACCGTAGTACCAGCTGTGCACGCTCTCATGCACGCTCACCCCCACCAAGGAGCCCAGGCGGCGCTTACCGGTGATCAAGGTGAGCATGGGGTACTCCATGCCGCCATCGCCCCCTTGAACGAAGCTGTATTGCGGCCACGGGTACTTCCCGAAGTGCTTGTCCATGTGCTGGAAGCTCCGGACCATGTAGCCCGGCAGCTCCTTCCAGGTGGGTTCGAGCTCCGGATCGTTCTTGCGGAAGAAGTGCAGCTCGGGGCCGCCGGGCACACGGTCCACGGTATGGACGAAGTCGCGATCGACCGCCCAGGCGAAGTCGTGCACGTTGTTGGCCACGAAGCGCCATTTCAGGCGGTCGCCCGTCGGCCGCTTCAGCGCCTTCTTCCCGGTGGGGTATCCGTGGCCCACCTCGTGGGGGTTCTGCAACACCCCGGTGGCCGCGATGGTGTACGCGCTGTCCATGGTCAGGGTCACGTCGAAATCGCCCCACACGCCATGGAACTCGCGCCCCACGTAGGGATAGGCGTGCCAGCCGCGCTGGTCGTATTCGGCGAGCTTGGGGTACCACTGGGCCATGCTGTAGGCCACCTTCTCCGCATTGTTCCGCCCCGCACGGCGGATCTGTACCGGCACCTGCCCTTTGAAGCCGTAGGCGAAGGTGGTGCTCTTCCGGGGCAACAGCGGTTTGGCCAGAAGCACTTTCAGGACCGTGCCCATGGGCACCGACCGGCACAGCTGTCCATCCTGCCGGAGGTCGATCACCTCCTGCTCCCCTACCTCATGCGGCCCCAAGGCGGCGATCCTGCTCCCCACGCGCTCGTCGGGATCGGCGATGGTGCGCGACCGCACATCCATCTCACTGCCCGGCCGGAAGGCGTTATAGTAGAGGTGGAAGAACACCTCGCGCAACGTATCGGGGCTGTTGTTGGTGTAGACCAGTTCGGTGGTACCCGAGAAACGGTGGTCCTGATCGTTCAGTTCCACCTGCATGGTGTACTTCACCCGTTGTTGCCAGCGGTCGCACTGGGCCTGCGCGGCCAGCGCGGGAAGCGCCAGGGAGGCCATGCCGAAGGCCGCTCGGAAAGCGATGTTCATGGCACAAAGAAACGCGCGTGCGCGTGGAATCGCGCGGGGGCGCGGCCACCGCATGCCACGGATGGTGCGTTCCGGGGTCAGGAGAGCAGGCGCTGGCGCAGGGCGAACTCCAATTGCTGGTTGGCCGTGATCAGGCGCTCGGTGTAGGCTGCACGCTCCTCTTCGGCCTGCACCTCTTCGTAGGCTTGGCGCACGGCGGTGGCTAGCTCATCGGCGTTCCAGGGCTTGGCGCTGTAGTGCGATACCCCTGCCTTGTTCACCGCCTCGATGATGGCCTGCATGTCGGCGTAGCCGGTGATCAGCATGCGTTTCACGTTGGGATAGCGGCCCTTCACCAGAGCCAGCATCTCGCTCCCCGGGGTGCCCGGCATCCGCTGGTCGGCGATCACCACATGCACATGGCTGGTGGCCAGGTGCTCCCATACCTCCTTGAGGTTGCGCGCCAGAAGCACATCCATCTCGCGGCGGAAGGTGGTGTGAAAGGCTTGGCGGTTGCTGGCATCATCATCCACGAACAAGACACAGGGGCGGCTGTTCACGATGGAGAGTTGAGGGGCTGCGCTCATGGTTCCCGTTTTGGGTCGAACGCACTCAACGGAAAGGAAGGGAGATTGGTTACATCGCCCTCTTCCACCGGTCATGGCCGGTGGACATCCAAGACCAGCGGATCCGCATACCTCTTTGCTCCCGGTTTCGACGATCGACCTGTTCGGTGGGCCACCCAATAGGTCTGCCGTACCGGCTTGTACGAGCAGGCCAACTTCTTCGGCCATTGCGGATGGGACCAGGGGGCGGTGCATCGGGCGCAGGGTGGGCCGCTCGGGGGCGAAGTGATCGGATGGGAAAGTCCACGTGAATTTTGTGTTGATATTTTGTTGATAACTTTTAAGCATATACTTTCACCCCACTTTTCAGGAACCTTGAGCCCTCTCCCATCATGACCTTGGACGAATTGCGTGGCCCGCTCCGCCATGCAGCCCACACCGACCGCACCACCTTCCGACCGGAGATCCTCCGGTGTTCGCTACCGGCCGATGCCGCCCGCATCGGGGCACTGGTAAGCGCGGGGGCGTGTGTGCATGACGAGATCCAGGCCCAGCTGATCGAGCTGGTGCGTTGCCTGAACCCCGCCAAACGTTTCTCGCCGGAGGAAGCGATGGCCGCGGCCACCGAACACCTGGCCGGAGGAGATCCCCTGCTCCATGGCGTATGGGTGTACTACCCTTGGTCGCACAAGCTCGTGCACCTGTTGGACGAGGAGGAATTCGCCCTGGTACGCACGGACCGGAACCGCAACAAGATCACCCGCGAAGAACAAGCCGTACTGGCCACCAAGAAGGTGGGGGTGATCGGGCTGAGCGTGGGCCAGAGCGTGGCGCTGACCATGGCCCTGGAACGCGGCTTCGGCGAGATCCGCCTGGCCGATTTCGACACCCTGGACCTCAGCAACCTGAACCGGATCCGCAGTGGGGTGCACGAGATGGGCACCCCCAAGGTGATCAACACCGCACGCGAGATCGCCGAACTGGACCCTTTCCTCCAGGTGACCGTGTTCGACCAGGGGCTCACCAGGGACAACCTCGATGCGTTCTTCACCCAAGGCGGACACCTGGACCTGGTGATCGAGGAATGCGATAGTGTGAACATCAAGATCCTGGCCCGCCAAAAGGCCAAGGCCTTGCGGATCCCGGTGGTGATGGACACCAGCGACCGGGGCCTGGTGGATGTGGAACGTTTCGACCTGGAGCCGGACCGACCGATCATGCACGGCTTCTTGGAAGAGTTGGACCTCTCGGTGGTCGAAGGCGAGATGACGGCGGCGCAGAAGGTGCCGCTCATGTCCCGGTTCGTCGGTATGGATACCATCAGCGACCGAATGCGTGCCTCACTGCCTGAATTGGGCAGAACCATCCTGACCTGGCCCCAGTTGGCGTCGGCGGTCGTGCTTGGAGGAGCGGCGCTTGCCGATATCGTTCGGCGGATCCTGCTGGGAGTGAATATCTCAAGCCAGCGGCAATGGATCGACCTCGAAGAATTGGTGCCGGCAATGCCGGAGTCCGCCTACGCCCCGATACAACGAACCGTATAAGCTCGACCCAATGGAGAACAACAGGCCTGAACTTGAGCGGATCACGTTGCGTGCATACCGCGCCGTGGAGGAGCCCGAAGCTGCCGCACGATTCGCCGAAGAGCACATGAAGGTGTTAAGCGACATCGGCATCAGCCAGGTGACCAAGGTTTCCAAAAAGTGGCAGCAAGACCCGAACGTTTACGTGATCGCTGCTGAACATGAGGAACTCGGTCTCGTGGGAGGGATCCGCATCCATGTTTCACATTCCCCGCAGGAGCCCCTACCCCTCTTGTTCGCTGTGGGTAGAATGGACCCGTCCATTGCCCGGTTCGTGGAACCGCAGACCCAGGGTGGGATCGCCGAGATCGCGGGCTTATGGAACGCACATAGGTTCGCCAATCGAGGCCTTCCCATGTTGCTCGGAACCGCTGCTGTTTCCCTCGTCCCCCAACTGAAGGTGGGAAGTCTGATCGCGGTGCTGGCCAGGTACACCCTCCGTTATGCCACCAAATTGGGGCTTAAGGTTGTTGAAGAGGTTGGAGAAAAGGGCTGGTTCGTCTATCCCAAACCAGGCTTTTGGGGTATCGTGATGTGTGCCATGGACCCTTATGCCTTGGATCACGCACGACCGGAACTACGCCATCGGGTGATCAGTTTAAGGATGCGCCCGGAACAGCGTACTGTGGAATACACCGGCGTTTGCCACCTGGATGTACAATACCGGCTTGAACTTGAACGGGGGGTGATCAGCATCCACACCTACAAGGATGTTCGAGCCGACTACCTGAGATTCACGGCCTGAACGGAACATACGATCCCGTCGTGCGTAGAAGCGCCCGATGAGATCCGTGGTCCTTTCATTGCTTGTGCTGCTGTGTTCACTGGTCCAGGCCAGTGATCCTCCGGTGGTGACGATCCGTCCTGGCCAGGGTATGATCCAGGTCGGCGACAAGGTGGAGGTCTTGACCGACCACACCCGGTCCTTATCACTCGAAGAAATCATCGGATCACCCGATTTCAGGGCCAGCACTTCCATGGTCCCCAACCTGGGCATCAGTGATGCTGCCCATTGGTTCCGCTTCCGCGTTGAGAATAAAGCCAATGGTACCATGCATGGCTTGGTCGTGGGCAATTCCGAGATCCCCACGATCGACGCTTGGGTGATCCACGGAGAAGGTAGAATGGAGCACCACAAGGTGGGCCAGGCAGTCACCATCGGTTCACTTGCCGAACCTGACGTCGAGCCCATTGTACCCATCAACGTGGACAATGGGTCTCAGGTCTTGGTTTATCTGCGACTCGAAAGTGACAAACAACTCGTCGTGCCCGTTTCCATCGGAGCGGCGGATGACCTCCGGAATTACGTGGCAGGACGGGACCTGTTGATCGGATGTTACATCGGGTTCATGGTCGTACTCCTGCTGTACAACCTCTTCGTCTTCCTCAGTACGCGGGATCGACATTACCTGATCTACGTGATGTACATCCTGCTCGTAAGCATCACCCAACTGGTCTTCATGGGTTATGCCAAGTTCCGGTTCTGGCCGGAGAGCACCTGGTTCGCCGAACAAGCGTCCGTCATTTTCACGGTGGCCACTGCCGTTGCAGCGAACGAATTCATGATCGCGTTCATCCAAGCGCGCAAATTCGAACCCCGCCTCGCGCGTGGCCGAGCTTTCATCTACGCCCTCATGGCGATAGGCTTGGGTGCCAGGCTTAGTCAATTCCCGATAGAAGGGTATCAGCTCCTACAGCTTCTTGTCATGGTTTCCGCCGGCTACCAATTCATCGTGGCCTATCGGATCGCCCGTAAAGGAGTGCGAACCGCCAAATACTTCCTCGTGGCATGGTGCATGTTCCTTGCAGGTATCGTCCTCTTCGTTCTGAAGGACATTGAACTATTGCCGTACAATGACTTCACGAAGTATACCATGCCCATCGGAACGGCCTTCGAGGGCATCATGCTGAGCCTGGCCCTGGCCGACCGGATCAACACCCTGCGCCGCGAGAAGGAACGTTCCCAGGCCGAAGCGCTCGCTTCTTCGCTGGAGAACCAACGCATCGTGCGCGAACAGAACATGCTGCTCGAGGTGAAGGTGGCCGAACGCACCCACGAACTCCAAGAGACCAACGAGCACCTGAAGCGCACCCAGACCCAGTTGGTGAACGCCGAGAAGATGGCCTCACTCGGTCAGCTCACCGCCGGGATCGCGCACGAGATCAATAACCCCATCAACTTCATCACCAGCAACATCCAACCCCTGCGGCGCAACATCGCCGAGATCGTGGAAGTGATGCAGGAGTACCGCACGTTGACCCCCGATTCCGCGGCGGCCAAGCTGCCCGAACTACAGGTGCGCGAACGGCGCATGGGGATCGCCGATTCCATCGAGGAGCTCCAGGACATCATCGGCAGCATCGCCGAAGGATCCTCCCGGACCGCCGAGATCGTCCGTGGCCTACGCAACTTCTCGCGCCTGGACGAGGATGACCTGAAGGAGAGCGACCTGCATGACGGCATCCGCAACACCCTGGCCCTGTTGGCCCCCCACCTCCGCGACAAGGTGCAGGTGCGGTGCGACTTCCAAACGCTCCCCCTGGTGGAGTGCTTCCCCGGAAAGGTGAACCAGGTGTTCATGAACGTACTCACCAACGCCATCCAGGCCACCATGGCCCGCACGGACGGTGCCACGCCCGAAGTGTCCATCACCACGGCCGCCGTGGACGACCAGGTCCGTATCTCCATCCGCGACAACGGCATCGGCATGTCCGACGAGGTGATGGCCCACATGTTCGACCCCTTCTTCACCACCAAACCCGTGGGTGAAGGCACCGGGCTGGGCCTGGCCATCGTGTACGGCATCGTGCAGGACCACCACGGCCACATCACCGTGGATTCCATCGTGGGGCAAGGGACCACCTTCCATATCCACCTGCCCAGCAGGCAACATCAATCGCAAGCACGACGCGCATGAGCGAGCAACCGATCCGTGTCCTCTTCGTGGACGACGAGGAGAACAACCTGAAAGCCTTCCGTTCCACCTTCCGCCGCGAGATGGATGTGCTCCTGGCCAACAGTGGCGAGGAGGCCCTGCGCATACTGGAGACCGAACAGGTGCATGTGATCATCTCCGATCAGCGCATGCCCGGCATGAACGGTTCGGAGTTCCTCGCCCTGGCGCGGGAGCGGTCGCCCAGGCCCATGCGCATGCTGCTCACCGGTTTCTCCGACCTGGAGGCCGTGATCGCCGCGGTGAACGATGGTGGGATCTATGCCTACTGCACCAAACCCTGGGACGAGAACGACCTTCGGTTGAAGATCCGACAAGCCTTCGAGATCCTTTCCCTCCGCGAGGACAAGGAGCGCCTGCTCCACCAATACCAACAGATCTTCGATACCTCGGGCGACCCCATCGCCATCGTGGATCATCGCGGCACCATCCTGCAAGCCAACCAAGCCTGTGCGAAGCTGCTGGGGGTGCCTGTGGATACGCTCCTCCAGAAGCGGTTCACCGATCATGTGGAGAACGCCAACAACCTGGTTCGTACGCTCAAAGTGCGGCGGTCAGGCAACGAGTTCCTCAACGTGGACCTCACCATCCGCACCGAGGCCGGCAACGTGATCGACTGTCTGATGACCGCCACCTACCTGGGCAAGGACCCACAGGGTTCGCATGCCTTCCAAGCGGTGATCAAGGATATCACCGATCGGAAGCAGGAAGAACTGCGCATGAAGAAGCTCAACGCCGAGCTGGACAAGCGCGTGGCCGCCCGCACCGGCCAGCTGCTGGAGGCCTTGGAGGACCTGGGGTCCTTCTCCTATACCGTGGCCCACGACCTCCGGTCGCCGCTCAAGAACATCGCGGCACTGAGCGACCACCTCCGCCTTGCTTCGGTGGAACTGGCACCGCAGGAATGCAGCGAACTCGCCGACCGGATCAACAACGGCGCCCAACGGATGCTGCAACTGGTGGACGACCTCTTGCGGTTCTCCCAGACCAACCAGCGGGAAATGGAACGGAAGGACACCCTGCTACGTCCCTTGGTGCAACAGTGCGTGGAGGAGCAGGTGGCCGACTCCAGGCTCGGCCAGATCCACCTGGATATCGCTCCGGACGCCACGGTACTGACCGACGCCCCCATGCTCAAGGTGGTGCTCCAGAACCTGCTCTCCAATGCGCTGAAGTTCACCCGGCAACGGGAGCTGCCCGAGATCCGCATCCAACACCTGCGTACCGACGGCCGCGATGTGATCACCGTGAAGGACAACGGCGTGGGCTTCGATGCCCAACATAAGGAACAGGCCTTCGGCATCTTCAAACGGCTCCACAAAGCGGAGCAGTTCGAGGGCTCCGGTGTTGGTCTGGCCATCGTGCAACGCATCGTGGACAAGCACGGTGGTGAGGTATGGGCGGAAAGTGCCGTGGGCCAGGGCACAAGCATCCACGTGGCCCTGCCCATGGTGGAGGAGTCGCGAGCGGCCATCCCGTTCATCAAGGTGGCCTGATCCCCCACGGAACGTAACCCACGGACCAGCGTGCACGTAACAACGATACTACGCAACCTCAAGCGCATGAAAGCCCCTCTCCTGAGCGCACTGCTCCTCATCATCACCCATCAAGGCACGGTCCTGGCACAAGGCAAGTTGGTGGATCGAAGGGATCAAGCCCAAGGCTGGTACGTGCCTGTGCACGGTCAGGTGCTCGCGGAAGGCAAGAAGACCGACGGCTACACCCTGTTCCTCTATAAGGACAACGTGGAGCTGGGGCGGTTGGAGAGTGATAAGCGCGGACGATTCGAACTGGAACTGGATATCGATGCATCCTATGCCATCCGGATCACCAAGCCTGGATACCAGGAAAAACTCCTGACCGTGGAGACCACCCTGCCCAAAGACCTGGTGAACTATCCAGACTACGAATGCACGGTGAGCCTTCAGAAGACCGCATCGCCCAATGTGGACCCGTTCTATACGGACTTCCCCTCCGCGATCATCCGATACAACGCGGAGGTCGGTGGTTTCTACCACAGCGAGCCCTACCTGTCCCACATCCAGACCAAACTCTCCGGTTACGCCAAGGCTGGCCAGTAGCCCATCATCATCTTCCCTCCTGCCTTACAAAAAACAAAGACCAAGGCGGAGCGAACAGCAAGGCGGGCCCGTAAGCCCGCCTTGATCTTTTCGGAACGTTGCCTCACCGTACCGTTGGTCGACCATGCGGATCGACCAACGGGTGCATCGCACGAGAGCCTGCGGGTTCCGTCAATGCTGATCGTAATCGATGGTCACGTTCGCGCTGCGCGGGTGTGTCTGGCAGGTCAGCACGTAGCCGTCGGCCACTTCCTCGTCGGTGAGGGCGTAGTTCATGTCCATCTCCACCTTGCCTTCCACCACGCGGGCCTTGCAGGTGCAGCAAACCGCGCCTTTGCAGGCATAGGGCACATCCAGCCCGGCGGTCAGGGCGGCATCCAGCACCGCATCGCCGTTGGTCGGGATCTTGAGCAGGTGCTCGCGGCCGTCCATGATCACCTTCACCTCCGATACCCCGCTGAACGCACCTTCTGCAGCGGGCTTGGGAGCATCCTTCTTCACCTCCGTGCTCACCGGGCTGGTGAAGAGCTCGATGTGAACACGCTTCTTCTCCACCCCCATCCGCTCCAACGCCTCGCTCACGTTCACCATCATCGGCTCGGGGCCGCAGATGAAGTATTCGGTGTCCGCGTTGTCACGGACGAAACGGGAGGCCAGGGCGGTGGCCTTCTCCACGGTGATCAGCCCATTGAAGAGCATGTCCTCGTCCTTGCCGAAGGTGAGGATGTGGTGCACCTCCAGCCGGCCGCTGTACTTGGTGCGCAGCTCTTCCAACTTGGCCCGGAAGATGATCCGGTCCACCTCCGTGTTGCCGTAGAACAAGGTGAGGCGACTGTGGGGCTCCACCCGCAGCACGGTCTTGATGATGCTGAGGATCGGCGTGATGCCGCTGCCCCCCGCGAAGCAGACGTAATGCTTGTGGTGGTCCGCATGAAGCTGGGTGTGGAAGTTGCCCATGGGCGTCATCACCTCGACGGTCATCCCGGGCTTCAGCTTCTCCACCAGTGCGGTGCTGGCACGTCCGTTCTCCACCCGTTTCACGGCGATGCGCACCTCCTCGGGGTCCAACGGGCTGCTGCAGATGCTGTAGCTGCGCCGCAACTCCTCCCCGTTCACATGCACCTTCAGGGTGAGGTACTGGCCTTGGATGAAGGCGAAGTCGGCGCGCAGTTCCTGTGGGATCGTGAAACCGATCACGATACTGTCCACTGTTTCGTGGTGTACGGTGGATACGGTGAGGGTATGGAATCGGGCCATGCGGGCAGTGCTCATGCGGTGGATCGGCCGGAGCCGATGCGGAATGCGTTACGGGTCGCAAAAGTAGCCGTCCAAGGCCACCATGGTGCCTTGCAAAGGGAACGAAATTCCATGCCGGCGACCACCGCCATGACAGACAACCGGTCACTCCCGACCTGTGGCTCCATTTGACGGATATCATCCACCGAACCCCCCACCTGCCTACTTTAGCCAACCGAAAACGTAGGATCCATGACGGACGTGACCAACCTCGAAGAACGGTTCCTGGCCAAGATCGATGCCGAGCAGAAGATCGAGCCCAAGGACTGGATGCCGGAGAAGTACCGCAAGACCTTGATCCGCCAGATCAGCCAGCACGCGCACAGCGAGGTGGTGGGCATGCTACCCGAAGGCAACTGGATCACCCGTGCGCCCAGCTTGCGCCGCAAGGCCATCCTGCTGGCCAAGGTACAGGACGAAGCGGGCCACGGCCTCTACCTGTACAGCGCCTGCGAAACCTTGGGCGTGACCCGCGAGAAGACCATCGCCGACCTGCTCAGTGGCAAAGCCAAGTACAGCAGCATCTTCAACTACCCCACCCTCACCTGGGCCGACATCGGCGCGGTGGGCTGGCTCGTGGACGGCGCCGCCATCATGAACCAGGTGATGCTGTGCCGCACCAGCTACGGCCCCTACGCCCGCGCCATGGTGCGCATCTGCAAGGAGGAGAGCTTCCACCAGCGGCAGGGCTACGAGATCATGAGCGTGCTGGCCCAAGGCACGCCCGAACAGCGCGAAATGGCACAGGATGCCTTGAACCGCTGGTGGTGGCCCAGCCTCATGATGTTCGGGCCCAGCGATGCCAACAGCCCCAACAGCGCCGACAGCATGCGCTGGAAGATCAAACGCCAGAGCAACGATGAGCTGCGGCAGATCTTCATCGACCGCACCGTGCAGCAGGCCGAGGTGATCGGTCTCACCATCCCCGACCCCGACCTGAAGTGGAACGAGGAGACCAAGCACTACGACTGGGGCACCATCGACTGGACCGAATTCAACAACGTGGTGGCCGGCAACGGCCCCTGCAACAAGGAGCGCCTCGCCGCACGCAACAAGGCCCACGACGAAGGGGCCTGGGTGCGCGAAGCGGCACTGGCCTACGCGGCGAAGAAGGCGAAAGGCAAAGCCGCCTGACCCACTTCCCTACTCCGGATCCCCCACCAATGCACCTGTACCAGCGATCCATGGGGTCGCCCTTCCGATAACACGATGAGCAACGACAACACCAACAACTGGCCCCTCTGGGAGGTCTTCATCCAAAGCAAACGCGGCTTGGAACACAAGCACGTGGGCAGTTTACACGCGGCCGATGCGCAGATGGCCATCGAGAACGCCCGCGACGTGTACACCCGTCGGCAGGAAGGCAACAGCATCTGGGTGGTGCCCGCCGGTGCCATCAGCGCCAGCCAGCCGGAAGATGCGGCGATGCTCTTCGACCCGGCCGACGACAAGACCTATCGGCACCCCACCTTCTACGTGATCCCCGAAGGCGCTAAATACATTTAAGCGAAGCACGATACGGGCGCGACATGTCGCGCCCCGGCACCGGCTTCGACCCGAGATCCTATCCAGCCATGAGCAACGCGCTTTTCTCCTACCTCCTTCGCCTCGGCGACGACCTGCTGATCCTGAGCCATCGCCTGAGCGAATGGTGCGGCCACGGCCCCGTGCTGGAAGAGGATATCGCCCTCACCAACCGGGCGCTGGACCAAATCGGCGAAGCGCGCAACCTGTACGACCATGCCGTGAAGGTGGAAGGCAAGGGGCGCACCGAGGACGACCTCGCCTACCTGCGCCCCGAGCGGCAGTTCGTGAACACCAAATTGGTCGAACAGCCCAACGGCGACTACGCCCACACCATCGTACGCAGCTTCCTCTTCGATGCCTACCACCTGCCGCTGGCCGAGGCCCTCACCAAGAGCAGCGATGCCCAGCTGGCCGCCATCGCCGCCAAGGCCGTGAAAGAGGCGCAATACCACCTGAAACACAGCAGCGACTGGCTGATCCGCTTCGGCGACGGCACCGAAGAGAGCCACCGCCGTGCCCAACAGGCACTGGACGACCTCTGGACCTACACCGGCGACCTCTTCGCGCAGGATGAAGTGCATGAAGCCATGGTGAAGGCAGACATCGCACCCGACCTCGCCACCATCAAGGCCGCTTTTGACGCCACCGTGGACCGCGTGCTGGCCGAGGCCACCCTGAAGCGCCCCACCGATGGCTACATGATGACCGGTGGCCGCCAAGGCAAGCACAGCGAACACCTGGGATACATCCTGGCCGATATGCAATACCTGCAGCGCGCCTACCCTGGGGCGCAGTGGTAGTTGATCGCCGAAGCCGATGGTCGTTGCCATACGCCTAGCTTCTTCGGTTCTTCTTGGACACTTGTGCTTGGGCGCATGCATGGCGCAAGGCACGAACCTTCAAGTAGCGAAGAGCTTCGCGGAAAGCTACGAACCGCAAAAGGAAGGTGTCGCGAAACTTGTTGATGTTCCGGCGCATGTGGTCGAAGCATTCACCCATTTGAAGGCTGAGGACCGGTCCGCCTGCGAGAAATACCTCGCCCTCATCTTCATCAAGCTCTACCGGGCGCATCTGGAATGCTGTAACCAGTCGTACGAGCTACGAACAAGATCCTCGAAGAGGTTCGATATCGACAGGGCAGCAGACCCTCTCCTATTCGAGTTCAACAGCATCACGAAGATGTACGACATGGACAAGCCGATCGAGTTCATTTCTTCAGCCATGGCGTACGACTGGGTCAAAGCGCACACATACCTGCGCAATGATCCGGCGATCAAGAAGGAGTACGTCGTCGTCAAGAAGAGGAAGACAGAGACCCGTCAAGTTAAGTTCATGTGACAACGCCCTTGTCCTGATCACCGGCGGTCCATCGTTCGAACAGCATCAGATACGGGGATGCGCCCTCGCACGTGGCCTGCGTAAGAAGGTCAGATATGCAGACTTGGAGCCTTGTACTTCTCTTCAAGTTCAGTGCTGATCGACAGTTTGTATTTCGAAAACCCCGCCTTCGGCAAGCCGCAAACCGTTATCCGTGATCACGGAAAAGAAAATGTGCCGCCGGGTCCGTTGATCCCTTTTGGACGCCATGGCGCACCCATGCCAACCACGCTTCCCGCACAGTGGGCGTAGGGCCGTTATAACGAACGTTCTATTGCGCAGCGTCCCGGAAGGACGCTCCTTTGCCGAAACACGAACACGCACCATGCGGCTACCTCTTACCCTGATCGCGGTCGGCACCGTCCTGGCCACCCTGGCACAGCCCGCCAACGACCAATGCGCCAACGTCACCCCGTTCAGCCTAGCCATCGGCGGCACCGTGGAACGCACCGGAACACGTACAGGCGCCACCACCCTCAACGATGGTGTACCCGGCAGCAGCCTGATGACCACCCCTGGCGCGGCCACGGTGTGGGAGGCCTTCACCACCACGGCATGCAGCAACGTCACCGCGCTCTTTTGCGGCACCGCACTGCCCGCCACCCCCATGTGGAACTTCCTCACCCCGGACTGCCCCGCAGACTCGGTGATCTACTTCAGCTTCGCCAACTACGGCATCCTGTGCAGCAACGGCCAGTTCGGCATCCAATGGTTCAACCTGCCGCCCGGCACCTACTACATGCCCATTTACTGCACCGCGGCCGGTGGCAACTACACCGTGGAGTTCTCCGCCGAGGCGTGCATCCCCGGGCCGCCCAACGACGATTGCGGCGGTGCCTCGGCCCTGGATGTGCATCCCACCTGCATCGGCACCACGGGGTCAGTGACCAATGCCACCTTCTCCATGGCCGCCGCCCCCTGCAACGACTTCACCGGCGATGCCAACGATGACGTCTGGTTCTCCTTCACGGCCACCGGCACCGAGCACACCATCACCATGGAGGCGGACGACGACGGCCTGGACGCCGTGGTGGAGCTCTACGGCGGTGACTGCAGCGCGCCCGTGCTGCTCGATTGCTCCGACGCCACCACCGACGGCGGCACCGAGACCATCACCGCCACGGGGTTGCAGGTGGGCACCACGTACCGCTTCCGCGTGTTCCACTACTACACCAGCCTGGCCACCGACCCGGGGTTCACCGTCTGCGTCACCGGCGACATCGGCACCGGGATCCAGCCCCCGGGCCAGGTGGGGCTCACCATCACGCCCAGCCTCACCGAAGGGCCGGTCACCATTGCCGGAACCCAGGCCGGCGCCACGGTGCGCGTACTGGACCACCTGGGCCGTTCGGTACTGACCACGCGCGCCAGCGACAGCCACCACGGCATCGATCTGTCCGCCCAATCATCAGGCCCCTACATCATTCAGGTGATCGGCCTGGACGGCGCCATGCAGCGTGCCACCGTGGTACGCCGCTGATCACCGTTGTGCCGGAACAGGAAGGCCTTCCGCCGGGCGGAGGGCCTTTCTGTTCTCGGGGTTCATACCAGCACAGGATCGCGAGCTCCGGCCCGCGAAGCCACAGTTGGCACGCATTACCTCAATACCTTCGCGACCCCGAAACTCCCCATGGCCTCCGGTCTGTTCGCCTTACTGGACGACATCGCCTCCCTGATGGACGATGTGGCCACCGCCACCAAGGTGGCCTCGCAGAAAACGGCCGGCATCCTGGGTGACGACCTCGCGGTGAACGCCGAGAAATCCACGGGCTTCGTGTCCTCGCGGGAGCTGCCCGTGCTGTGGGCCATCACCAAGGGTTCGTTCCTGAACAAGGTCATCATCATCCCGGCGGCGTTCGTGCTGAACGTGTACCTCCCGTTGGCCATCACGATCATCCTGATGGTGGGCGGCGCCTACCTGGCCTACGAGGGCGTGGAGAAGATCCTTGAATACTTCTTCCACCGGCACGGGGAAAAGGCACCGGCAGCCGTGGAGCACGCGCACGGACAGGACCATGAGAAGCAGAAGGTACGGGATGCCATCCGCACGGACTTCATCCTGTCCATCGAGATCATCATCATCGCGCTGAGCACCGTGCTGCACCAGGAGCTGTGGCTGCGGATCGCCACGGTCTGCTTGGTGGGCGTCATTGCCACGGTGGGCGTTTACGGCGTGGTGGCGCTGATCGTCCGCATGGACGACGTGGGCCTGAAGCTGATCGCGCGCACCGGCGGCAAGGGTTTCATGGGCGCGCTGGGCCGCGGGCTGGTGCGGGCGCTGCCCCTGATCATCAAAGCCCTGGGCGCGATCGGCACGGTGGCTTTGCTGCTGGTGGCCGGCGGGCTGTTCCTGCACAACATCCCATGGCTGCACCACGCCGCCGAAGGCATTCCCGAAGTGCTGGCCAGCGCGGCGATCGGTCTGGTGGTGGGCGCCGTTACCCTGCTGCTCGTCATGGGCGGCAAACGGATCGCATCGGCGTTCGGGAAGGGCGCGAAGGCGTAACCGCACTTCGGACACGGCCAAGACCAGCCGAACAGCCTCGGCTTATCTTGCACATATGGCACGGTCGATCGAACCCTCTGTACACATCGATGCATGGCCAGCCGAGGTGGTGTTCGAGCCTGCCGTACACCGTGAAAAGGCCGTGATCCTGATCCGCTTCCCGTACAATGCGGAACTCATCGCGCGGGTGAAAAGGCTGCCCGGCGCCCGTTGGTCCAGCAGCCACAAGGCTTGGCATGTTCCGGACAACAACGCCCAGCGGGCGCGTTTCGGCCTGCCCGCCGCAGCAGTCCGGAACGAAACGCAGACCCGACTTTCCCCGGCGAATGCGGCGGCCCTGCAACGCTTCGTGGACACCTTGCGGTTGAAGGGTTACAGCGCCAACACCGAACGCACCTACCGGAACGAATTCATCCAGTTACTCCAAGCCCTGGGTGCCACCCCCGTGGATTCCCTCACGCCGGAAAAGCTCCACAACTACATGCTTTACTGCATCAACGAGCTCAAGTTGGGAGAAGCTACCCTGCACAGCCGGCTCAATGCCATCAAGTTCCATGTGGAACAGGTGCTGCGTCGGGAAAAATTCTTCGCGGACATCCCACGGCCCAAAAAGCCGCGTACCTTACCCAAGCACATCAGCCCACAGGACGTGAAACGGCTCTTCGACCATACGCCGAACCTGAAACACAACACCATGCTGCGCCTTTGTTATGGCATGGGGCTGCGGGTGAGCGAGCTGGTGGGGCTGAAAGTGAAGGACATCGACAGCGCCAACATGCAGGTACACCTCCGGCGGGCGAAAGGCAAAAAAGACCGCTACGTCCCGCTGCCCAAGAGCATACTGGACCAACTGCGGAGCTATTTCAAGGAATACCGCCCGAAGGAATACCTGTTCGAGGGGCAGCATGGTGGAGCCTACACGGCACGCAGTGCCCAAGCCGTTTTTAAACAAGCCCTGAACCGGGCGGGCATCAACAAGGATATCGGCATCCATGGCTTGCGCCATTCCTACGCCACCCACCTCCTGGAAGCCGGTACCGATATCGCTTTCATCCAGAAATTACTGGGCCACGCCAACATCAAGACCACCCTCCTTTATGCCGAGATAACCAATGCGCACCTCGGCCAGATCAAAAGCCCCTTGGACAACCTATGAACGTTGGAACACGCCATCCCCTCATGGACGATAGACGCAACACGTCCGTTGAGTTGCTTATCTCCCAACTCACTGGACTTCAGAGCACTCCACACAAACCAGCCCAATAGCAGTTGCGTCTATAAACGAGTTATGCGGCAGCTTAAAAGACGACACCAAACCAAAAAAATCATCTTGACAACCACCCGACTTTGAACTACGAAGGATGAAATTTTTCAGGGACAACTTCCAGCATTTCCAAAAAACAGTTTACCCATTGACTTGGAGACAAACAAACAATTTGAGCATTAAGGTTTAAACCGAATTTTTCCGAAATTGACCTGACCTGACTTTTCCTGAAAATCGACTTTAAAGCTGTTTTTACAGATAAATCAGGTTTCTCTAACAGACAGGAAATAAATGCTAAGTATTTGGCTTTAAACTTAAAATCAAAAAATAAGTGTTTTCTTTTAATGTTTAACAGGGCTGATTTGACAGTTGGCGGTGGCAAGAAACTTTCAGGACCTACCTCATAGACAAGTTTCAAATCAAAAAAAGTATGATAGAAAACGGTATATGGATTGTAAAGCTTCCTCGAAAATAACTTTTGTGTAGGTTCTAACTGAAGGACAATGGAACCTCCCAGAAAA
>CAUJED010000111.1:0-20552 GCA_963169535.1 Bacteroidota bacterium
CGGTCATCGCTTGCTCTCATTCGCCCATACTTTGTTGCTCCTCAGTCGGATACTTCGATCCAGTATCCTCTCTTCGGAGCGCCTCGTCTGGACGAATGATAGCGGCGCGCGCCATCCGTTCGAGGTTCTTCGAGGCACCCTAATGATCATCGCGTAGCGGTGTCTATAGGATCATTCTTAGGCGAAGCATGGGCGAAAAAGAGACCGGGGGACGAGTTCGAGGAGATCTTACTGAGCCGGTGATGAAGATCCGGCCGAACTCAGCGATCTGGACCACTGGGGTGATAGCGTGAAAGGGTGCGAGGCATTTCACCTTCTCACGCTTTTCACCCTTTCACCTTTTCATCATTGGATCGACCGGTTCTTTCATGCCGTCTCAATAAATAGGCTCTAAGAGATCCGGAACAGGATCTACGCCGACCACCGGATCGGTGGTCGGCACGGACGAAGGGTGATCCATGTCCGGCGGAGGGTGGATGCCGGTTCGGACCGGCCGATGTATCAGGATGGAGCATCGCGATCAGCGGACGGCACCAATGGTTGGCCTGGCCGTGGCATGGATCAGGCCATTTGACCTTTCATCATCGGTCAGCGGTGCGCGGCCATTCCTGCACAGGCTGATACGGGAGGCCGTTGCAAGGCCGAAGGCGTGGACCGCAGGGAGCGGAGCTGCCGAGGGCCGGGTCTGTGGAACAGGTCTCTCCGTCAAGGCGTGCGGAAGAAGAGCGAAGGGCGGCTGGGATTGGCTGTCCCGATGGTGCTACCGCACCCGTTCCACCAAGCGGATCACCTCCACGGCCTCCTTCACATCATGCACGCGCAGGATGGCTGCGCCGTTGAGCAGGGCGATGGTGTTGAGCACCGAGGTCCCGTTGAGCGCCTCGGCCGGGGTGGTGCCCAGCACCTCGTTGATCATTCGTTTGCGTGACATGCCCACCAATACCGGTGCACCGAGCATGGTCAACCGGTCAAGCCCCTTCAACAGACCGAAGTTGTGGTCCACCGTCTTGCCGAAGCCGAAGCCTGGGTCGAGGATCACATCGGCGATGCCCGCGTCGTGCGCGGCATGCAGGCGCTCGCTCAGGAAGCGGACCACCGTGGCGACCACATCGGAATAGGTAGGAGCATGTTGCATGGTGGCCGGTGTGCCCTGCATGTGCATGGCGATATAGGGCACACCGAGCCTGGCCACGACGGGAAGCATGTCAGGGTCCAACATCCCCGCACTGATATCATTCACCATGCTGGCACCGTGCTCCACGGCGGCCTTGGCCACGGTGGAGCGCCACGTATCCACACTGATCAGGGCTTCGGGGAAACGGCGGTGCACGGCATCCACCACGGGGAGCAGGCGTTGGCGTTCTTCTTGCTCGGTACTCGCTATACTCCCCGGGCGGCTGCTCACCGCACCGATGTCCAGGATCGCAGCTCCATCGCTGAGCATACGTTCTGCCAGGGCCAACGCTCCTTCCACATTCACCCTGCTGCTGCCATGGAAGGAGTCAGGCGTGGCGTTGAGCACGCCCATCACCGCAGGAAGGGTGGGCGCGTAGAGCTTGTTCTTGATCCGCCAGGAGGGTCGCACGGCGCGAAGTTGCACACGCGGATCGGAACCGTTCCCGCGCTCTACCTTCGCCCACCGATGGAACGCACCCTTGCCCAGTACGATTCGGTGGTGAACGAATGCCTTACGCTCTTCGCGAAGAAGGCGCTGGACTACGGAACGGCATGGCGCATCCTCCGGGTGCCGAGCCTCACCGATCAGATCATGATCAAGGCGCAACGGATACGCACCCTGCAGGCCGTAGGGGAGAGCAAGGTGGGCGAGGGGGTACGTCCGGAACTGATCGGGATCATCAATTATGCCGCCATGGCACTCGTGCAGATGGACCTCGGTGTGGTGGATGCACCGGACATCGATGGCGCACGGGCCACCCAGGAGGTGCGCCGCCGGATCGAGCAGGCCCGCGACCTCATGCAGCGGAAGAACCACGACTATGGTGAGGCCTGGCGCAACATGCGGGTGAGTTCCTTGGTCGACATGATCCTCGTGAAACTGCTGCGGATCAAGCAGATCGAGGATAACCAGGGAAGCACCATCGTGAGCGAAGGCATCGATGCCGGGTTCCTGGATATCGTGAACTACGCCGTGTTCGCGATGATCCAGCTCGACGCACAAGAGGTCGCCCCATAGTGTGCCGCTTCGCCTTCAACTTCGGGCGGTTGATAACTGCGGTCCCATTCGGGGCATCCACCCTTGATCCTCCGCGGTGCTCCAGGTAGTTTCGCAACCCCTGCGAACGTCGACTTACCACGACGCCCATGCGAACGCTCATCACCTTCCTCCTCGCCACCGTGGCGCTCTCTTCCGTCGCGGCCGAACTTCGCCTTCGTGGCGAAGTCACCGATCACATCTCTCGTCAGCCGCTCGGCGCTGTACTCGTTCGTGTCTATCGCGACGGGATGAAGGAGCAGGTCTTCAACACCGGTTCCGCCGGAACGTACAGCATCAACCTACGCCGTGGAGGGGAGTACGTCATCCGCTTCAGCCTGCCTGGGCATGTGACCAAGTGTTACGCCGTGGACACGCGCGGTGCGGCCTGGGAAGGCGATGACCGGTCGGTCTCCGTGGATGTGGAGATGACCCTGTTCGAACAGGTGCCCGGGTTGGACCTCGCATTCTTCGATATGCCCATGGGGCTGGCCCGGTTCTGCCCGATGACCGGCCTATTGAAGTGGGATCAGGATTACGAAGCGCGTATCCGCCCGGAGGTGGAGCGGTTGATGGCGCAGGTAAGGGCCCATCGGGATACCGTGACCGGTACCGCCGTGCTGGACCCACACTGATGCCATTCACAAAGGCTTGTTAAGGGGTGTTCCGCTTGGTCCACCCCCGGTTACTTTCGCACTCGGTCGTACCAGCGGCCTTTCCATAGCATGCGCATCCTTCTCCTATTCTCCCGCTTGTTCGTCGGATCGTTGTTCATCGTCAGTGGTCTCATCAAGGCCAACGACCCCTTGGGCTTCGCCTACAAGCTGGAGGAGTATTTCGCGGAAAGCGCACTTAACCTGCCGTTCCTGGAGCCTTTCGCACTGGTGCTGGGTGCCTTGGCGTGCATCGCCGAGATCGTGCTGGGCTTCGCGGTACTGGTCGGCGGCCGCATGAAGCTGGCCACCTGGGCACTGCTGCTCCTCACCGTGTTCTTCGGATGGCTCACCATGTACACCGCCACCTGCGATCCGAACGGTGTGTATACCGTGATGGTGAATGGCCAACCGGTGGAGCGCAGCGTTACGTGCGTGACCGATTGTGGCTGCTTCGGCGATGCCATGAAAGGCTCCATCGGCCGTAGCCTCACCCCCTGGGAGAGCTTCAGCAAGGATATGGTGCTCCTGGTGTTCATCATCCCGCTCTTCATCTTCCGCAACCGCATCACCTGGAACACCACTGCCGAAGACAAGGTGATCCTGCCCATCGGTCTGCTCATGGTGGCGGTATGGAGTTGGATCTTCACCTGGTACGGACCGGTATGGTTCACCATCGTGGGCTTCGCGGGTTACCTGGCGATCAAGCGGATGGCCCAAGCACCGAAGGCCGAGTGGTTGGTGGCCGGATGGATCACCCTCATCGCCATCGTGTTCACCTGGTACAACTATGCGCACCTGCCCATGCGCGATTACAGGCCCTATGCCGAGGGCAAGAGCATCAGCGAGCAGATGAAGAACGCCAAGCCGCCGGTGAACCGGACCTTTGTGAGCTATCGCAACAAGACCACCGGCGAGGTGAAGGAGTATGACACCACCAAGCCTTATCCGTGGGACGATGAGAACTTCGAGAACGTACCCAACAGCACACGGGTGGAGGTGATCGATCCCGGGGTGCCTTCACAGGTCCAGGACTTCAGATTTTCCGATGTGGACGGGAACGATATCACCATGGGGGTACTGGAGGAGACCGCACCGGTACTGCTGGTGATGGTGTACAACGTGGAGAAGGCCGAGCGCGACTGCATGCCCGCGATCAAGACCTTGGCCGACGAAGGGTACAAGAACGGATGGTACGTGTACGGGGTCACGGCCAGCGACTTCGGCAAGGCCGACGAACTGCGCCACGAACACCAACTGCCGTTCGATTTCGTGCAGTGCGACGAGAAGACCATCAAGACGGCCATCCGCAGCAACCCCGGCATCGTCCTCCTTCAACAGGGCACCGTACGCGGCCTGTGGCATTGCAATGACACACCCACCTTTGAACAAGCCGCAGCGCGGGTGAAGTGACCGCTTACCTTCACCGCATGGAAACGGGTCGAACGCTTCTGGCGGTGCTCTGCGCTTGGTTGTGCGTGCCGGCCGTGGCCCAGGTGGGCGATGGCATCGGCAAGGACCGGATGATGCTCTTCGGGGTGGTCACCGAGGAGAAGGATGGTACCGACCTGGGGAACGTCACCGTCTTGGTGGTCACCGATTCCATCGCGCGCGACTCGACCTTCACCGATGCACTGGGCAGGTATCAGGTGTTCGTACCCTTGCAAGGGGTCCATCGGCTGGTGTATGCGTTGGAAGGCCACCACCGGAAAGTGGTGCAGGTGGATACCAACGGTGAGATGGATGAGGCCGCTCGTAAGCAAGAGTGGAACCTGCGGATCGACATCGGCCTGGAGAAAGCCGAGGTGGCCCTGTCCGACGACCTGTTGAACACCCCGATCGGCATCGCGACCTGGCAGGCCCAGATGCGCGAGTTCACGTGGGATAGGCCCTATACCGAACGATACCGGGCCCGGTACAAACAGGCGGTGAAGGCCGCCGGGCGGAAGTGACCCGACCCGGGATCCCGATCGGCTGTTGATATCCTACTGGACAACGGTGGGGAAGGCCGCGCCGGGGGGCCATCTTTGCGATCATGCGAACGATCGTAGCCGGCAATTGGAAGATGCACAAGGACCGCGATGGTGCGGCAGCCTTGATCGAAGAAGTGAAGCGAACCCCCATCCCCGCGGGCGTGGAGGTGATCGTGGCCCCACCGTTCCCCTTCCTGGCCCAAGCCGTGGAACGCACCGTGGGCACGGGCATCGTGGTGGCCGCACAGAACTGCCACCAGCAGCAGCAGGGGGCGTTCACCGGCGAGGTGAGCGCGGCCATGCTCAAGAGCATCGGGGTACGCGCCTGTATCGTAGGGCATAGCGAACGCCGGCAGTACTACAACGAAACGGATACCGTCCTGGCCCAGAAGATCGTCGCCTTGCTCGAGCACGACATCACCCCGATCCACTGCTGTGGCGAACTCAAGGTGGAACGCGAGGCTGGTCGGCACTTCGAGGTGGTGTCTCGGCAGCTCGATACCGCGCTCAGCGGCCTGGGCAACGAACGGCTCTGCCGGATCGTGATCGCCTACGAACCGGTCTGGGCCATTGGCACGGGGCTCACCGCCACCGCCGCGCAAGCCCAGGAGATGCATGCCCATATCCGAACCCTGTTGGCCGCCTACGGCACCGAGGTGGCGCAGTCGGTCCCCATCCTCTACGGCGGATCGTGCAAGCCCGAGAACGCCGCCGAACTCTTCGCCAACCCCGATGTGAACGGTGGCCTCATCGGCGGTGCCGCCTTGGACGCCGCAGCGTTCGGCGAGCTCGTACGCATCGCCGGCATCGCCCATCACGCAGGCTGAACACAACGACCAACCCAACGTGCCCTACACCCGCCTTTCCTTCCTCATCGCACCGGTGGATCCGTGGCGCGATATCCTCATGGTGGAGCTCACCGAGGCCGGCTACGACAGCTTCGAAGAGACCACCGGTGGCCTGGATGCCTATATCGAGGACGAACGGTTCGATGTGAACGCCCTACAGTCCTTCCTTACCCTGCGCGATCCGCACGTGACGGTGTCATGGGCGGTGTCCAAACTGGAACAACGCAATTGGAACGCCGAGTGGGAGAGTAGCTTCCAACCCGTGGAGGTGGGGCGCGAGGTACGGATCCGGGCCGAGCACCATCCCGTGGCCGAGGGGTTCCTTCACGAGATCGTCATTCACCCGCGCATGGCCTTCGGCACGGGGCACCATGCCACCACCCGCATGATGGTGCGGGCCATGTTGGGCCTGCAGCACACCGGAGGCGCCTTCGCTGAAGGACTGGGCGGCAAGGTCGTGTGCGACCTGGGCTGCGGCACCGCGGTGCTCGCCATCCTGGCCGAACGCATGGGAGCCGCAGCGGTCAGTGCCATCGATATCGACGAGCAAGCCGTGATCAATGCCCGGGAGAACGTGGAACGCAATGGTTGTACCCGCATCACTGTGGAAAAGGGGGTGGCCGTGGACCTGCAAGGCCATGGCTACGACCTTATTTTGGCGAACATCGAACGCAATACCTTGATCGAGGCCATGGCCTTGATGGCCGATGCCTTGCGCCCCGGAGCAGCGTTGTTCCTCAGCGGCTTCATCACGGCGGATAGGCCATTGCTCGAGGCCGCGGCCCGGGAACAGGGCCTGGTACCCGTGGAATTCCTCGAAGAAGGGGAATGGTCGTTGCTCGGGTGTCGTAAAAGTCCAGCACGATGAACATGGCTCGTATGCTCTCCCGCACGCTCGCCTTGGCAGCGGTCCTCCTGGGCCTAAAGGCCAACGCCCAGACCAAGGCCTTCTCCACCGACCCCGCCGTGTTCCTTCAGGAGATCACGGCCTTCATCGTGGAAGCCGACAAGAAGGAGGGTAAGCCCTTCATGGAGCAGGTCTTCGCACCGGTGTGGAATGGATCGTACTACAGCGCCGCCCAACGCACCCGCGTGGTGGAGGTGGCCAACTACATGGTGAAGAAGCGCTTCGAAGCTTTCCCGCATTTCCGGGACTACCTCGGGGCCATCGCCGCATTCCCCAACGGCGGACGTAACCCCTCCGAGTTCGATGCCTGGATGCAGGGCATGGACAAATTGGTGCAGAGTGGGCGCAAACAGAACGTAGTGGCCTTCATCGCCACCTGTGCGAACCTGTTCAAGGATAACACCATGTTCGCCAGTGCCAGCACCCGGTGGCGCAGCCGAACCTCCAAGTTCACCTTCGAGTTCGATTCCATCCCCCGGATCGTCTTTCCCAAGTCGGATCTGGTATGTGCGGCCAAAGGCGATAGCGCGGTGATCCTGGGCACCAGCGGAACGTACCTGCCTACACTCGAGACCTGGCATGGCACCGGTGGCAAGGTCACTTGGGAAAGGGCCGGCCTCAAGCCCACGGCCACCTTTGCCGAGTGGGGGCACAAGTACGAGATCCGGATGAAGAGCGCCACCTTCGAGGTGGACTCAGTACAGTTCAACGACCCGTATTTCGAGCGCACCCTGCTGGGAAAGGTCACCGATAAGGTGCTCGCCAACGTGGAAGAGAAGACCGCCAGCTACCCGCGGTTCGAGAGCTACGACCGGCGCATGAAGATCCGCGACATCGCCGATGGCATCGACTTCGAAGGGGGCTTCACCATGCAGGGCGCCCGGTTGCAAGGCTATGGCACCAAGGAGGAACCGGCGTTCATGACCTTCTACCGCGACAAGCGCCCGTTCATCATCACACGCGGGCTGTCCTTCAGCATCGAACCCGAGCGCATCACCAGCGACGATGTGGCGTTACAACTGCTTCTGGAGCAGGATTCCATTCACCACCCGAGCGTGAGCATGCGGTTCTTGAAAGGCAAGAAACAGCTAACGCTGATCAAGAAGGACGAAGGATTGGGCAAGGCGCCGTTCTACGATACGTACCACAAGCTCGACATGTACTTCGAGACGATCACCTGGAAACAAGGTGATCCGCTGCTCCAACTGGGCAACCTCCAGGGAAGCACCCAGACCAAGGCGAGCTTCGAGAGCTTCGATTATTTCAAGGAGAAGCGCTACATGGCCATGTTGGGCATCGATGAGGTGCACCCGCTGGTGCGGATCAACGACTTCAGCAAACAGAACGAAGGCCGGTTCTATGCCCAGGAGTTCGCCGTGTATAGCAAGATGCAGAAACAGGCCGTGTTACCGCTGCTGATCGACATGGCCAATAAGGGGTACCTCGCGTTCGACCCCGAGACCGAATGGGTGGAGGTGATGCCGCGCTTGCGCCAGCACATCCTGAACAGCGCGGGCAAGCAGGATTACGATGTGCTGCAGTTCAACAGCAACAGCGACAGCCTCAACGCCACGGTGAACCTGCTCAACTACGACCTCGCGATCATGGGCGTGGCACGCGTCGTGGTGAGCGACTCCCAGGACGTGAAGATCTACCCCAGCGGCAAGCAGGTCACCGTGAAGAAAGGGCGCGACTTCACCTTCGGCGGAAGCGTACAAGCAGGCAAACTCCAGTATTACGGCAAGGAGTACTACTTCCACTACGACCCCTTCGTGATCGACCTGCTCAACGTGGACAGCGTGAGCTTCATGGCCGATAGCTTCGAGAAGAACGACCAAGGGCAGAACACCCTGGTGCGCGTGAAGAACGTTCTCGAACAGGTGACCGGAACACTGGAGATCGACGAACCGAGCAATAAGAACGGCCTGCAACAGGTGAAGGGCCCCGATGGACGGATGACGGGGCGCTATCCGCAATTCCCGAAGTTCAACAGCACCAAAGAGAGCTACGTGTTCTACGACAAGCGCTCTACCCAGCGCGGAGTGTACAAGCGCGACAAGTTCTATTACCGCAGCGATCCCTTCCAGCTCGACAGCTTGGACAACTTCACCAACGCAGGCCTCAACTTCACCGGCACCCTGGTGAGCGGTGGCATCTTCCCCGACATCAAGGAACCCCTGGGCCTGCAACCGGACTACGCCCTGGGCTTCGTACGCAGCACCGGCGATGGCGGCATGCCACTCTACGGCAAGAAGGCGAAGTTCACCGCCGAGATCGCCCTCAACAGCCGCGGGCTCCAGGGGAAGGGGGAACTCGAATACCTCACCACCACCTTGCGCTCCAAGGCACTCGTTTTCTGCCCGGACAGCACCCTCGGCCGGGCCGATACCCTGTACAACAAGTCAAGTACCGCACCCAGCAAGGTGCCCGATGTACGCGGAGCCGATCTGTTCGTTCGTCTTGAACCGGCCAACGATGTGCTCCGCACCGAGAAGCTGAAGAAGCCCATGGTGATGTTCGGCGACCAGGCCTACCTCCATGGCCTCACCGACCTGAGACCATCGGGCATGACCGGCTCCGGACTTGTGGACTTCAAGAACGCCACCCTGGCGTCGAGACTGTTCCAGTTCACCACCATGCAAGTGCATGCGGACACTTCGGACTTCCGCCTCACCGAAGGCGACACGGCCAGCATCGCCTTCAAGACCGACAACGTGAACGCCACGGTGAAACTCGACGAGCGCGTGGGTGAGTTCGTGAGCAACGGCAACGAGACCAAGGTGGAGTTCCCGGTCAACCAGTACTTCTGCTACATGGACCGCTTCAAATGGTTCATGGATCAGGGCGACATCGAACTGGAGAGCGACCGCACCGCGGCCGTTGGCAACGAAGACCTCCAGCTTTCCGGCTCCAACTTCATCAGCATGAGGCCCGATCAGGATTCGCTCAGCTTCATGGCCCCCAAGGCCCGCTACGACCTGAAGAAGCACCTCATCACCGCCAACGAAGTGCAGTACATCCAGGTGGCCGATGCACTGGTGACCCCCGACAGCATGCGCGTACGTATCCGCAAGAACGCCGTGATGGACCCCCTGACCAATGCGGTGATCACCGCCAACTATGTCACCAAGCACCACCGCATCTACAACGCCGTGGTGGACATCAAGGCCAAACGGAAATACACCGCCACCGGCGACATCGACTATGTGGACGAGGATCAGAAACGATTCAAGATCGCCCTCACCGAGATCAAGGTCGACACCGGTTTGCAGACCGTGGCGCGCGGTCGCATCGGACAGGAGCAGGATTTCCGACTGAGCCCGGCCTTCGACTTCTTCGGCGATGTGTCCTTGACCGCCAGCATCAAGGAACTCACCTTCAGCGGCAGCACCCGGATCCAGCACGGTTGTGAAGGGTTGGCCAGGAACTGGATGAAGTTCAGCGGCCCCATCGATCCGCTCGAGGTCTTCATCCCCGTGGCCGATACCCTTTACGACGACCAAGGTGCCCTGATCGGTGCCGGGGTGCACCTCACCAACGAGGACCCCTTCAGCGTGTACGGAACCTTCCTCAGCCGGGTGGCCGACCCCAAGGATCGGCACATCATCAGCGCCAAGGGCCTGTTGTTCTTCGATAAGGCCCGCAAGGAGTACATGATCTCCAACAAGGATAAGATCCGCAAGCGCGACCTGCCCGGCGACCTCGTGAGCCTGGCCGTGGAGAATTGCGTGATCATGGGCGATGGCCGGATACACCATGGCGTGGACCTGGGCCGGGTGAACCTCACCAATGTCGGCGGTGTACGCTACGAGGCCGAAGGGCGCAAGCTCACCACCGAGGAGGTCATGATCCACGACTTCTTCTTCCTGGACAATGCCTTGGAACGCATGGCCACCGAGTTGGTCGCCTACCCCGACCTCAAGCCCGTGGATGTCACCAAGACCTATTACGAACGCATGCTGCGCGAGGTGCTCGGCCTGGAGCGATCCGACAAGCTCATCAGCGAACTCAGCATCAAGGGCGAGATCAAGAAGTTGCCGGACGAGCTGGTGAAACCGTTGGTGCTCGCCGATGTGAAGATGGCCTGGGATGGTCCGGAGCAGAGTTGGGTGAGCACGGGGCCCATCGGTATCGCCAGCATCCTCAAGAAGCCGGTGTACCGCTATGTCAAAGGCAAGGTCCATCTCGAACGCAAGCGCAGTGGCGACATCCTGTCGGTGTACCTCGCCATGGACGATCAGTCCTACTACTTCTTCCAGTACACGCGCAACATCATGTACGCCTACAGCAGCGATGCCACGTTCAACACCATGTTGAGCGAATTGAAGGAGGATAAACGTCAGTTGGATGGAGGAAAGGACCAGCCTCCATACCAGTTCATCCTCACGAACAAGAAGAAGGTCGATGATTTCCGCGAACGATTCGGACTTTGAACCATGGAATTCCCTTGGGTGTACGGCATAGCAGCGATGGTGATCGCTTACCTGATCGGTAGCATCCCCACCAGTGTCTGGTGGGGCAGGGCCTTCTACGGCGTGGATGTGCGGCAACATGGCAGCCACAACGCCGGCGCCACCAACACGTTCCGCGTGCTGGGGCCGAAGGCGGGCATCCCCGTGTTGCTCGTGGATATCCTCAAAGGGTTCGTCCCGGTCCGGCTTTTGCCCAACCTCACACACCTGGAGCCCGATACGGCACCTTGGATGTGGTTCCGCGTGGCCTTGGTGGGTGCCGCCGTGATCGGTCACCTCTATCCGGTGTTCGCCCGGTTCAAAGGGGGCAAGGGCGTGGCCACATCATTGGGTGGGGTGCTCGCGGTACACCCCGGTGCGGCGGCCATCTGCGTAGTGGTCTTCGCGGTGGTGTTCTACCTGTGGCGCTACGTCTCCCTGGGTTCACTTTGCGCGGCCCTGGCCTTCCCGCTGGCCGTGATCCTCATCTACAAGGAGTTCAGTGCCGTGAAGATCGGCTTCGCCTTGGTCCTCTGCTTGCTTGTGTTCTACACCCATCGGGAGAACATCGGGCGGTTGATCCGTGGCGAGGAGAATCGGATGACGTTGGCGGGAAGAAGAACCCCATCGAATGAAACACCAGGCCAGGACCGTCCGTAAAAGCGCCCACTCTTTGCGATGACCCGCACAACGGGCATAGTGATCTTCGTGTTGCTCTCCCTGGTGGCTTCGGCACAGGGTGATCAGCAGGTCCGTTCCAAGGCCGATGCACTTTTCAATGAGAAGAGCTACGCCGAGGCCCTGCCGCTGTACAGCCAACTGGTGAGCCTGGCGCCCACGGACAGGGTGCTCAACTACAAGTTCGGTACCTGTCTGCTTTTCGGCGGTACCGACAAGGACAAGGCCATCGGCCACCTCAAGTTCGCCACGCAGGATCCGTCCATTCCGCCCGATGCGTGGTACTGGTTGGGCCGTGCATACCACCTCAACTACCAGTTCAAGGACGCCCTCACCGCCTACCAGCGCTACCAGGGCACCGGCAACAAGAAGGAGTTGGAGGGATTCCCCATCGCCTCGTTGGACATGCAGTGCCGCAATGGCATGCAGCTCCTGAACAACCTCAAGGAGATCAGCGTGCACAGCAGGGTCGAAGCCGACGGTGCGGAGTTCTTCCGCTTCTATGAGCTGGGTGATATCGGTGGCCGCATCGTAGTGCTGCCAGATGAATTGAAGTCCGCGCTGGACAAGAAGAGCAAACGACGCGCCCTGGTCTACCTGCCACAGCAGGGAGGCGCCATTTACTACGCCAGCTACGGCAAGGACGGAAAGACCGGCCTGGACATCTACCGCACCGAGTTGCTCACCAGCGGCGCCTTCGCCGCACCGGTCAAGCTTGCCGGATACGTGAACACCGACCAGGACGAGGATTATGCCTTCATGCACCCCGATGGCCGCAGCTTCTACTTCAGCAGCAAGGGCCACAACAGCATGGGCGGCTACGATGTGTTCCGTGCGGTGTACGACAAGACCTCAGAGACCTTCGGACCGGCCGAGAACCTCGATTTCGCGGTGAACACACCCGACGATGATGTGTTCTACATGACCGATGCGGAGAACAAGCAGGCCTGTTTCGCCAGTGGTCGAAGCAGCCCGCAGGGTAAGCTGCATGTGTACCGCGTTTCCACCGCACAGGTGCCTGTGGTGGTCACCGTGATGAAGGGGACCTACGCCAACGCCTCGGACGGGGAGGACCGCAAGGCGCACATCGTGGTGGAGGATGCGGTGACCCGTGAGCGCGTGGCCGATGTAAGGACCGATATCAACGGCACATACGTGCTTGCCCTGCCACGTGGCGGGCGTTTCCGCTACCTGGTGGAATGCGGAGCCGCGGGCCGTACCTATTCCGCCGAGGTGGATGTCCCACGCGCGAGTTCCCCGCGTGCGTATCGGCAGGAGGTTGAACTGGTCCGGCGCGATGGTGTCGAGGAGGTCGTGGTGCGCAACTACTTCGATTCGCCGGTGGAAGAGGATATGATCGGCCTCATGCTGGAGGAGATCAAGCGTCGTGCCCGACTGGATGTCACCGGGGAACGCCCGGCCATCGCGCAACAGCCACCCGTGGCGGAACCGGAGGGCGATGTGCTCACCCAAGCGGGTTTCGCTGGCGATGTGACCGAGGCCAAAGCGGTGCAGATGGCCAAGGATGATGCGAAGGAGCTGCAGGAGCTGGCCAAGGGCCTGGCCGAACAGTCGGCTACAGCCTACGCCTTGGCCAGCGATGCATCGAAAGCGGCGGAGGAGGCGGCGCGCATGGCGGAGGCCACCGCTAGCAAGGCCACCACGGAGACCAATGAGGAGGAACGTAACGCATTGATGCGTCAGGCGGCACAACAACGCCAGGTCTCGCGCTCCACCCACCTGCGCGCACGTGCCGCCTTTGGCGCGGGGCAGCAGATGGAGGCGGAGCGCATCGCCATACAGCAACAGGCGGTCAACGCCAACAAGTTGGCCACGGAGCTGTCCCAAGCGGTCACGGCCAAGGACCAGGTGGCCACCCTCCAGCACCTGCGCACACTGAAACAACGGCTCGACACCAAGTCTGGACCCGAAGGTCAGCTCACCCTCGCGGAACGCACGCGTCGCAACCTTGCCGAACAGGAGAAGGAGGCCGCCCGCCGCATGAGCATGGCCACGGCCAAACGCACCGAGGAGACCGAGCTGGCCGACCGCATCGAACGGGCGAAACGTGAACTACAGACCGCGAAGAACAAGACACGTAAGGAGGAACTGGGGCGCTCCATCGCGGAACAGGAGCAGCAGTTGGTTTTCCTGCACACCGAAGCGGAAGAAGCGTTGGACAAGGCCCGCGAACATGAACGGACCACGGCGGTGGCGCGTGGTCAACGCTCCCTCATCAACCACCTTACCGCACGCACGGAACCCACGCCCCCTTCCTCCGCTCGCGTGGATACCGCAGCCCTCGCGCATCGTATCGCGAGCAATGGGGTACGCATCGATGCTATTCCGGTGGATGCCCGATACGATGGCAATTTCGCAGAGCCGATCTCTGCGATGGAAGCCCGTTCCTTCGACTGGAGGATCAGTGGCGCCGATGCGATCCTCGCGGCCAGTGCAACGCCCACGCAGCGCATGTCGCAAGAAGGGGCCGGCGATGCCGTGCATGCCGATGGACGCACGACATCGCTGCCCGAACGCGCGGTGATCGGTGATGTACGGAATGCGGCTGTGCCCGATGTGCCGGCCAGCACCGATGCCGACCTGACCAACGCGGGCCGAAGTGTCGGTGAGGGCGCGGATCCAGCGCAGGCACGAACAACGGACAATACCGGCACGGAAGGGGGCGGGCAGCACGGTGTGACCAGTGACGCCCAACGCACGACCGACACCGCGCAAGGTCAACAGTCGACCATGGCCAACGCCCCGGTCGCTGCACGCCAGGGCACGGTCGATGGATCGACCACCGAAGGTGCGATCAGCACCGGAGCCATCGATGGCCACCCGGCCGCAGGTGCGGAGCGGACCACCGATCAGGGTCAGCCAGTCATCCCGTCAGGCCGATCCGAGACCGCGCAGCGACCGGTGAAGGAGGAAGTGGCCACCGGGCAGGAAGGGGAGGAAGCGGGTGCCATGGGTGAGCTACCAAAGCTTGGAAGCACGGCGGCGGAGGCTCCGGTAGAACAAGGAACGGGAACGGAACAGGTCGCGGATCGCACCAACGATGAGCTGGCTTCCTTACCGGATGATCGGTTCTTGCTCGAGAACGAGAAGGCCGAGATCCAACAGGCCATGGCTTCGGAGCGCAACGCGTCGCGCCGCGAGGACCTGAAAGCCAGGTTGGCGCAGTTGGAACAAAGGCTCCAAGAGGCCGACCAGGCCACGGAGGCCGTGGTCACCGAGAACGAGATGAGCATTGATGGCGTGGACATGCAGCGTACGCCCATCATCTTCTTCCCAACCACCAAGGATGCCGACATCGTTGCACTGCTCTATCCCGACTACACGCGTGACAAGGATCGGCTGAATGCACTTGCCGACCCCGTGGAACGTGCCGAGGGCCTGAGCGGGTTGGAGCTCATGCTCGCCGACAGCATTCGTGGTGAAATGGTGCGCCAGGCCGCCGTGCTGGAGCTGGCGCCACAACAGGGGGCGAGCGTACTGCCCAAGATCGAACGCTTGCGGGCCATGCGCCAGGAGCGGATGGTGGAAGCCGAACGCATCATGCGCGAGGTGGGAACGCTTGCGGTGAAGGAGGATCCGGGACCGGATGGCCTGCCCCGTACCACGTCCGCACCGGCATACGCCGAAGGGCAAGACCCCATTGCCGACCGCTTCATCCACATCCCGAGCGACCGCCAGGAGGTGTTTGCCAGCAAGGTGGTGCATCGTTCACCGAAGGTGGAAGAGGCCGTGGCAGCGAAGGAAGCGGACCTGGAACGGATGCGCGTGATCGATCAACGGGTCGATTCGCTCGAAGCGGCCATGGTGGGCCTGCCGCGAAAGGAGTATGATCGCAAGCGGCGGGAGGCCGACCGGTTGATCGACGAACGCATGATCATCCGCAGCGACCTCGGACAGCGCTCGGCCTTCCTCTCCAAGGAAGAGTGGCGAAGCGCCCAGGATAGCTTGAGGAAGGTGGAGCGCCAGGTGGTCGCCCTCGGCCTGGTACCGAATGAGAACCTGCTCCTCGTGTCCGAAGAGTTCCGTACCAGCGCCACCCAGCGTTTCAACGAAGCGGAAGTCCTGCGCAAGAAGGCCGACCGAACGGAGGATATCATCCTTCGCGACAGCCTCTTGCGCACGGCATACCACATGGAGCTCGAAGCCTTGAACGATATGGACAAGGCGATCACCGTGAAGACATACCTGATCGGCGATCGCTTCACGCGTGGCGAATCATTGGCATACGACGAAGTGGCCCGGCGGGTGCTGAGCATCACCACCGAGACGGCACCGACCTTGGCCTCGGACCGGAGCAGCGGTCGTACCACGGCCTCGGACCACCACTTGCAGCAGGAGCGACCGGCGGTGGATGTCGCCGACAACAGCACGGGTTCGGAGAATACCGCGACGATGGCCCAGCGCACCGATGGGACGACAACGCAAGGCGCGGAAGGCACACCCACCGCAGTGGGTGGGTCCACGCAGCAGAACGCGGCACCGCCGGAAGCAGCGGTGTTGAATACGGCCACCGTCCCTGCTCCGTCCAACGCGGCCACGCCACAACAGGGGGCTGAGGCCGCCGAGCGCGCACGGGCCGAGGCCATCGCCCTCGCGGATCGCACCGAGGGCACCCTCCCGGGCGCGGCACGCGGATCCATGGACCGCTACGAATCCTACCTCACGAGCGAGACCGTCATGCTCAAGGTGGAGGCGCTCGACCCCACGCTCGATCGCGATCTGCTGTCCTTGCGCAAAGAGCAGGCGGCACGTGAAAGTGCAGCGCTCGAACAACGGTCGCTGGGGCTTGCGGACCGTGCCACGGCCATGGAGGACAGCGCCGCCACCGCGCGTAAGCGCGAGCGGGAACGGCTGGAACAGCTCGCGCTTCGGGCACGTCAGCAAGCCGACTCCTTGCATGAGCGATCGTTGGCCATGGCCGAACATGCCCGGACCTTTGAGCTGCAACAACGCGACGCCGAACAGGCCAAGACCCTGCGCGATCGGTTGGTGAAGTACTACTACCTCTCCAACGAGGAGCAGGTGGTGGTGCTCGATGATGCGGACATGAGCCGGTACTTCCAGATGAAGGCCCGTGCACTGGAACAGCTCGATGCCGCTGCGGAGGCGGAGGCCTCGGCCCGTGCGAACCGTGAGCTGGGCGAAGTGCTCCGCAAGGAGGTGGAGGCCGTTCGCGGCGAACAGGCCGTCGGCCGCCTGACCGAAGCGGAAGGCGCCGCGAAGCGGGAAGTGCTGCTAGGGCGTGCCGAACTGTTGTCCGCGCGCGCCGATTCGTTGAGCAACATCGCAGCGCGCCTGCGCGGAGCGGCCAACATCAACGAAAGCCAGGCCGGGGTGCTGTTGCAAGGCATGCCGGCCGACCGTTCCACCGAATGGATGGCCATGGAGATGCGCACACGGCGTACCGAACCGCTGCTCGCACAGGTGGAGCCGCAGCTGGAGGGCGCACATCCAGCCGGTGGCACCGCCGGGACCGATGCTCGGCCAGCCGAAGCCCCCGCCACGACCGCGGCCCCCACGCGCAACATCGCACCTCCGTTCGGGACCGATCAACGTGGCGAACGCCCCGTAGTGGCCCGGCCGATCGCCGATATCCCCGATCCGGCCACCAGCACCCTGGTCATCCCCGAAGTGCTCGTGCATGACGTCTTCGAGATCCGTCCGACATCCGCCCCCACGCCCGTGGCCATCCCCATGGATGCACGCATGCCCGACGGCATCGTGTTCAAGGTGCAGATCGGTGCGTTCCGTTCGCCCATTCGCGAGCAGGTCTTCAGCGACATGACTCCGGTGATGGGTGAGCATACCCAGACCGGCTTCATCCGCTACACGGCGGGGTTGTTCACCGGCTTCCAGCAGGCCGCTGCCGCCAAGGACAAGGTCAGGGACCGCGGCTACCGCGATGCCTTCGTGGTGGCCTATCGCGATGGTGTCCGCATCCCCTTGGGCGAAGCCATGCGCCTGGCGCGTGCCGCAGAGAACGCCGCCGCCACGGAAGCATCGGCCTTGGCCGGTACACCGTCGCCATCCGGCACGGCCAATGCCACGCCAGCTGCGCAGGGTGTGGCGGTGGATGCCGCTCCACGGACCACCGATGCCGCACCTGCCGTGGTGCGCGAGCCCGGCAACACCGTGCTGGATCCCGTGCGCACCACCACGCAGCCGCAGACCCCTGCCGCCGTGCTGATCCAGGCACCGGTGTCCGTATCACCGGCCATGGCACAGGAGCAGGCCGACATCACCGAACAGGTCCTGGCGAAGTATCCGGCCTCGGCCCAGGAGATCGTCGCCAACTTCACACCACCGGCCAACGCCACCGCCTACTATGCCGTGCCGGGCGCCGCACCGGCCATCCAGGTGGAGACCATCAAGGGCCTGTTCTTCACCGTTCAGGTCGGCGTGTATAGCAAGCCGGTGGCGCTGGACAAGCTCTTCAACCTCAACGAGCTCAACAGCGAGCGTACCGAAACCGGAAAGATCCGCTACACCACCGGACGGTATGCCGATACCGAACAGGCCCGCGTACGCAAGGAACGGTCCGTATCCCAAGGGGTGAAGGATGCCTTCGTAACGGCCTACCTCAACGGCAGGCGCATTCCGGTGCAGGAGGCCGCGGTATTGCTCCAGCGGTTCGGCCCCGAGATCCTGGCCAAGCCCTGAGCCGACCGTCCCGTGCCCGGTGCCGGGTGACCATTCGGTCGTATTTTCGTCCCATGGCTATGCGTGCATCCTACACCCCGGAGGAACTACTGCTCGAAGAGGTCCTGCTCGAAACCGGACCGATCCGCGAGATCGTGGTACACAACGACGATGTCAACACCTTCGACCATGTGATCCTCTCGCTGGTGGAGGTCTGCGATCACGAGCCCATTCAGGCGGAGCAGTGCGCGTGGATCGTGCACAACAATGGGAAGTGCAGTGTGAAGCGGGGCACGTACGACCAACTCGAGGCGCGATGCCATGCCCTTCAAGAGCGCGGTATCTCGGCTGTTATCCAGTGAGCCCATGAAGACCAAGGTGCTTATCCTGCTGGCCGGTTTCGTGGTGCTCGAAGCCTGCTCCAAGGTGCCCGTAACGGGACGTCGGCAGTTCAACGTGGTGGGGACCGGACAGATCGCCTCCATGGTGGAGAGCCAGTATCGGGAAACCCTCCAGCAGAGCACCATCCTGCCGGAGAGCGATCAACGCACCAAGCTGGTGCGCAGCTGTGGGCAACGCATCGCCACGGCCGTGGAGACCTTCTTGAAGGAGCACGGGATGAACGATCGCGTACAGGAGTTCCAGTGGGAATTCAATGTGGCCGACGATCCCACGGTGAACGCCTGGTGCATGCCCGGTGGCAAGGTGCTCTTCTATACCGGTATCCTGCCCATCACCAAGGACGAGACCGGCCTGGCGGTGGTGATGGGGCACGAGGTGGCCCACGCCGTGGCGCGCCATGGCAACGAGCGCATGAGCCAGGGCATCTTGGCCCAGGGTGCGGGCATGACCTTGGACATCCTCACCAGCGAGAACCCGGGGCTGGCCCGCGACCTGCTCATGCAGAGCGTGGGCATCGGCTCGCAACTGGGTATGCTCGCCTACAGCCGCTCGCACGAGACCGAAGCCGACAAGATGGGGCTGATCTTCATGGCCATGGCCGGGTACGACCCCCGCGAGGCACCCGCCTTTTGGGAGCGCATGAGCGCCAACGCCGGTGGCCAGGCGCCACCCGAACTGCTGAGCACGCACCCCAGCGACCAGCGGCGGATCACCGACCTCAACGCCTACATGCCCGAGGCGTTGAAGTACTACAAACCTTAACGGCCCCCGGGCGCGACGGTGTCCAGCGCGGCCGATCTGCTTTCCACCCTGCGCATGGTCGTGCGGGCGCTGTGGCGGTGGGCACGGCCACTGGTGCGGTGCGTGTCGAAAGGCGTGCTCACCTTCACGGTCGCCTTGTTGCTGTTGGCGTGTACCCGGATACCGTTCGATGTGCACCGTTGGCTGGGCCAGGCAGCGGGGGGGGGCGATGCACCGCCGGAGGTGATCGTGGTGCTGGGGGGCAGCGGCATGCCTTCCGGCCCGGAGCTGCTGCGCCTGCACCATGCCGCCGCCTTGGCGGGGCTGTATCCCGCAGCCACCGTGGTGGTGATCCATCCGGACAGTGGGAGCACCATGGGGCAGATGGTCGCCGAGTTGCGCCTGCGCCACGTTGAAGCCGATAGGATCAGGACCCTTCCGCATGGGGAGAACACCCGCGAACAGGCCTTGCTTTTCGCACGGGCCTATCCCGGGGCGCATACCGAAGTGGTCCTGGTGACCGCCCCGGAGAACATGTATCGGTCCGTATCGGCGTTCCGTAGGGTAGGGGTGGAACGCGCCCGTGGAGGTCCCGCTTGGGAACATGCCATGGACCATCATTTCGCCTACCAGCACGAGCGCATTGGAGGCCGCCCATGGGCCCCCGACGTGTCTGAGCGCACCGGGTTGCGCTACACCTTCTGGAACTACCTGAAGCTGGAGATCACCTGCCTGCGCGAGTTCGTCGCCATCGCCTACTACGGCCTCAACGATTGGATCTGACCGAAGAAGTTCCTGGGTAGCGTTCCAATTCTGGACCTGGCCCGCCGTCATGTGCTCCTTGCTCATGAACGCCGCCGGAACGAGGTTCTTCGAGGTATCCATGAGGGTGCCTCGAAGAACCTCGAACGGATGGCGCGCGCCGCTATCATTCGTCCAGACGAGGCGCTCCGAAGAGAGGATACTGGATCGAAGTATCCGACTGAGGAGCAACAAAGTATGGGCGAATGAGAGCAAGCGATGACCG
>CAUJED010000112.1:0-6546 GCA_963169535.1 Bacteroidota bacterium
CTTCGGCGACCGTGTCCTGAGCTGGAAGCTTTTCGGACGCCCGCTGGTGCGTCCCAAGGACCTGGAGCGGACCCATGCGTACTTCGAGAAGTACGGCCCGCGCACCATCGTGATCGCCCGGTTCGTGCCCATCGTGCGCACTTTGGCTCCCTTTGCGGCGGGTGTGGGGCACATGGACTACCGCCGGAGCTTCACACCGTATAATATCGTGGGGGCCGTGGTGTGGATCGTGCTCCTCACCGTGGCCGGTTATCTCTTCGGCCAGCACCCCTTCGTGCAGCGCCATTACGAATCCGTGATCCTCGGTATCGTCTTCATCAGCGTACTGCCCATGGTGATCGAATTCCTCCGGATCAAATTCGGCCGAGGCAATAGTCCGGCCGCTTAAGCGTTGGTGCGGACGTGATCAGGTACGGGCTTATCGGTAGGCAGTTGGCGCATTCCTTCAGCCGTTCCTATTTCTCGTCGAAGTTCGAGCAGGAGGGCCGTACGGATCATCGCTACGACCTGTTCGAACTGGACCACATCGGAGCTCTCCCCCAGTTGTTGACCAGCACTCCGGGGCTTCGTGGATTGAACGTGACCATCCCGTACAAGCAGGAGGTGATACCCTTTCTGGACCAGCTTTCGCCAACGGCCTCGGCCGTCGGCGCGGTCAATACCATCGACCTGCGCGGCGGTATGCGCATCGGACACAACACGGATGTGGAGGGATTCCGGGCCACCTTGATGCCACTGATCGGCGATGATCGCCCTCGGGCCTTGGTCCTGGGCAGCGGTGGCGCCAGCCGGGCCGTGATCTTCGTGTTGCGCGGATCGGGCATCAAGTTCAGGGTGGTGAGCCGAAGCCGCGATACCGGCGACCTCACCTGGGACATGCTCGATCCCACCCTCGTGGCGGTGTGTCCGCTGATCATCAATACCACACCGCTGGGCATGTTCCCCCAGGTGGATGCCATGCCTGCGTTGCCCATGCAGGCCGTCGGCTCCAAGCATCTGTTGGTGGATCTGGTCTACAATCCACACCAGACCCGATTCTTGTCGGAGGGAGCGGCAAGGGGTGCGCGTTGTGTGAATGGCTTGGGCATGCTGCACGCCCAGGCCGAAGCGGCCTGGAGGATCTGGAACACCTGAGCCGACACCTCAGCGCGAACAGCCACGCACCACCATCACCACCACGCAGAACAGGAACACGAACACCGAGATCCGGTTGATGCCGTGCATGGTCCGGAGGCTCATGTTCGGGTGGGCCTTCCGGAACAGGGTGGCCGGGTTCAGGTAATGGAGGAGCCGTTCCCAGAACATGCCGTGGAGATCAAGGCTTGCGGGTGGTGTCCGGCACGATGGTGAAGCGTTCCCATTCACCGGCCTGCGGTCGGTCGCCCACCAACCGGCCGTGGTGCTTGGCTCCCGGATCCAGGTCGGCCGCCACGTATCGCCCTTCGTGGGTCTTCAGCGCGACCGCCCCTCCTTCCTGGGGTTCCAGGGTGAAGCTCTCCCAATCCCCTGGATCCTTCCGGTCGGCTACCAAGGTATCGCCGCGGTGATCGTCCGCACAGAGGTACATCCCGTTGGCGGCCTTCAGCATGATCCGGCCATCGGCCTTGGTGAACAGGGTGAAGCGCTCCCAGTCACCCGCGGCACTACGGTCGGCCACCAGCATGTTCTTTGCGGCCCCTTCGGCGCCGAGTTCGCACGATACGAAGCGGCCTTCCGCGCTCTTCAGCAGTACCGCGGTGCCCATGTCGGGCGCGGGGGGCGGCGTGGCCCCGTTGCTGGTGTTCATGTTCGGTTCCGCACAACCGTACAGCAGGCAGCAGGGAACAAGGAGGAATGACAAGCGCCGGATCATCGGGTTGAAGTTGAGACTGCGAAGTTGATCAAAGTAGACCTTGCCTCGTGAGGTACCTTTGTGGGGAATGTCCGTCAGCCACCCCCACACCTTCGATCTTATCTCCGAGTTCAAGCCGACCGGCGACCAGCCCGAAGCCATCGACCAGTTGGTGCAAGGCATCGAAGAGGGCGTGCCCGCACAGACCTTGCTGGGGGTCACGGGGTCCGGCAAGACCTTCACCGTGGCCAATGTGATCGCCCGTACAGGACGCCCCACCTTGATCCTTAGCCACAACAAGACGCTGGCCGCACAGCTCTACGGCGAGTTCAAGCATTTCTTCCCCAACGATCGGGTGGAGTATTTCGTGAGCTACTACGACTACTACCAGCCCGAGGCCTACCTGCCCACCACGAACACCTACATCGAGAAGGACCTCTCGATCAACGACGAGATCGAGAAGCTCCGGTTGAGCGCCACCAGCGCCCTGCTCAGCGGTAGGCGGAACGTGATCGTGGTGGCCAGTGTGAGCTGTATCTACGGTATCGGTAACCCGGCGGAGTTCCACAAGACCATCGTGAAAGTGGCGGTGGGCCAACGGATCTCGCGCAACAAGCTGCTGCACGACCTGGTGAGCGCGCTGTACAGCCGTAAGGATGCGGAGCCCGGCCGTGGCAACTTCAGGGTGCGGGGCGATGTGGTGGAGGTGTTCCTGGCCTATGCCGACGAAGGTGTGCGCATCCATTTCTGGGGTGATGAGATCGAGCGCCTCGAACGTTTCGATACCGCATCCGGTAAGGTGTTGGAGACCCCTGCCGACATCACCATCTATCCGGCCAACATCTTTGTCACCAGCCGCGAGACCCTCAACGCCGCGATCCACGACATCCAAACGGATATGGTGAAACAGGTGGCCTTCTTCAACGAGATCGGCAAGCACCTCGAGGCCAAGCGCTTGGAGGAACGGGTGAACTACGACCTGGAGATGATGCGCGAGCTGGGGTATTGCTCCGGCATCGAGAATTACAGCCGCTATTTCGACCGCCGGCAGACCGGGCAGCGCCCGTTCTGTCTGCTCGACTATTTCCCGGAGGACTTCCTCATGGTGATCGATGAGAGCCATGTGACCGTGAGCCAGGTGCAGGCCATGTACGGGGGGGACCGCAGTCGCAAGAAGAACCTGGTGGAATACGGTTTTCGACTCCCCAGTGCCATGGATAACCGCCCCCTGAAGTTCGAGGAGTTCGAGGGGATGATGGGCCAGACCTTGTTCGTGAGCGCCACGCCGGCGGATTATGAGCTACAACGCAGCGAAGGTGTGGTGGTGGAACAGGTGGTGCGCCCCACGGGGTTGCTGGACCCGCCGATCGAGGTGCGCCCCAGCAAGGATCAGATCGATGACCTGCTGTACGAGATCCGCCAGCGAGCCGAAAAGGAGGAGCGTGTTCTGGTGACCACCTTGACCAAGCGCATGGCCGAGGAGTTGAACGATTTCCTGGGGCGCAATGGTGTGCGGTGCAAGTACATCCACAGCGATGTGGACACCCTGGAGCGGATCGAGATCCTACGGCAGCTCCGCCTGGGCTTGTTCGATGTCCTGGTCGGGGTGAACCTGTTGCGCGAAGGATTGGACCTGCCCGAGGTGAGCTTAGTGGCGGTGCTGGATGCCGACAAAGAGGGTTTCCTACGCAGCAACCGTTCGCTGACCCAGACCGCGGGAAGGGCCGCGCGGAACATCCATGGCCTGGTGATCTTCTATGCCGACAAGATCACCGATAGCATGCGCCGTACCATGGAGGAGACCGATCGGCGCAGGGCCAAGCAGATCGCCTACAACGAGGCGCACGGGATCACCCCCACACAGATCAAGCGCGACCGCGCCGATGTGTTGAAGCAGACCGCCGTGATCGATATCCACGATGATGGGCGAAGAAAGGCCTATGTGGAACCCGAGACATTGAGCCTCGCGGCCGACCCGGTGGTACGCTACATGAGCGAAGAACAGCTCCAGAAGAATGCTGAAGTGCTTGAAACACAGATGAAGAAGGCCGCCAAGGACCTCGATTTCATCGCCGCGGCCCAACTCCGGGACGAGTTGTTCGCCATGCGGAAGCTGTTGGAGGAAAGGCAGAAGGTTTCCAAGTGAGGACCGTGGCCTGCCAGCATGTAGACCTCGCGGACGAATTACCTTTGGTGCGAAGCAGGTGGCCTTCGCTCGTTGGCCTCATCATCAACCCTGAACAGGACCACCTCGCTCTCTTTTCAACCGGCTCATCACATAAGTGACCTTCCATGCGGAATCAATACTGGATACTCGCAGCTGCTTTCAGCCTCTCCGTCATTTCCCAGAGCAAAGCTCAGATCTCCTTCGGTGGCCATCCGTATGGGGTGGATCGCTCCACCGGCCTGCCGGAAGCGCCCATTGCGACCATGCCTGCCGTGGATGTGGATGCGCTAATGGCGGAGGATGAGCAACGGATGGCCACCGCACGCAAGGGGCCGTACCGCTTCGGGAAGAGTCATGCGGTCGAACTGGGGCTGGAGAACAGTGGCGTGTGGCACACCATGTCCAATGGGGATCGTGTCTGGCGCCTCATGGTGGCCTGTCCTGGTGCGTTCAGCATCAATATGGAGTTCCATCGGTTCGTGATCCCGGATGGTGCACAAGTGTTCATCTATAACGAGGTGGGCGACGTATTGGGTGGCTTTGAGGCGGGGAGCTGCCCCGGACGTGATCAGCTGGGCGTGGATCTGCTGGCCGGTGATCGGGTGACGGTGGAGTACGTGGAACCGGCGAGGGTCGCAGGTCAAGGGCAGTTGAGCATCGGCCAAGTGACCCATGGTTACCGCGATGTCTTCAATCAGGCCAAGGTGCTGGGTGAAAGCGGTTCATGCAACAACAACGTGAAATGTCCGGAAGGTGATCCTTGGCGCCCGCAGATCCGCTCGGTGGCGATCATGCTGGACGGCGGTGGGTTCTGCACTGGACAATTGATCAACAATTGCAACAACGACGGGACCCCGTATTTCCTTACCGCGAACCACTGCTTGGAGGGCACACCGACCAACAACAACTTCGTTTATCGCTTCCATTGGGAGAGCCCGCAGTGTGCGCAGAACCTCAATGGCCCGATGACCATGAGCATCTCGGGGGCTACCCGCCTGTATAACAACACGGGCAGCGATGTGGCACTGCTTCGCTTGACCAGCACGCCGCCAGCGAGCTACAACGTTTTCTATACGGGCTGGGACCGCAGCACCTCCCCCGCCACCACCGGCGTGGTGGGCATCCATCACCCGGCCGGTGATGTGAAGAAGATCAGCTTCGAGAACCAAGCGGTCACCTCGCAGACATGGGGTAGTGCGCAGTGCTGGAAGGTGGCCGACTGGGATGATGGGACCACCGAAGGGGGATCCAGCGGAAGCGGCCTGTGGAACATGAACGGGTTGTTGATCGGCCAGCTCTTCGGCGGTTATGCGGCGTGCGGGAACAACCTGGAGGACAACTACGGCAAGTTCGCGGTGAGTTATACCGGTTTGCAACAATGGCTGGGTTCATGTGGAACCACGCTACAGGGCTATCCTTCCGCTCCGGCCGGAACGGAGGAGCTTGCGCTCGAAGGCAGTATCCTCGCATGGCCCAACCCCACCACGGGGCAAGTGACCCTCTCCCTCCCCACCATGGGCATCGGTGCCTACCAAGTACGCGTGATGGATGCTGTGGGGCGCGTGGTCTTCACCGGAAAGGTCGCGGCGGGTACGGATCGCTATGGGATCGACTTGGCTGGAGAGCCCAATGGCCTGTATCTGGTCGAAGCTCGCTCGGGCGGTGTTCAGCTGCAGCAACGCCTGATGGTCGCACGATAGCTCCTTGGGCCATTCCTTGGTGGAGTGTCCCATGGGCGGCCGCTCACCATGGTCGCTCGGGAGAACGATGGTATTAACCCAGAAGGGTCACATTGCGTACAACGGCCATGTCGTTGTCGCGAACCTTCTTCTGCGGTACCTTGATGGTCCTTGCTACCCTTGCTTCAGCCCAAGCGGATGGGTTCATCGCCTATGTGCCCGATAGACCGGTTGAGCGTACTGCGGATGATACCCGGATATCCTTCGTGGAAAGTGCTGTGGCCGGTAAGGTCGAGGCCGTCATACCCACGGATGCCGATCGCGTGGATATCCTCAATGGCCGAGGGAACATCAAGCATACCTATGGCCGAACCGAGTTGGACCGCGTCCGTTTAGGGGACCTTCGACCGGGTACGTGGACGCTGCGGGTCCACCGTGGCGAAAGCATATCCATCCGCCGGTTCATGGTGATGGAACGCGGCTCGGTGGTATGGTCTCCCCAAGGTCCGCTGCGGAAGCGATAGAGCATCCGCCAGGATAGGCTCCGTGGCGGGCGTGCTGGAGCTGCCGTCCATTCGCTGGTGTCCGATCGAAGCATCGACGGGTTTGCGGTGAGGCTTATACCATTTGGACATCCAATACCATCCGATCTGCTTGCTCTTTTTCCCCATGCCTTCTCCGTCGTGATCGTTCCGTAGAACTGGCCCTCGGTAGCTCCGATCTCTGTGGTCTACGCCTTCGGTCGTACAACGCCACCGCCGTATCGTCCTGCGAAAAGATCCCTTCGCATCATTGCTGTCCGGTTAAAAGTCGAACAAAATCAACTGGTTCGGGAGGTTGGCGGGTTCTGCTGCTGATCGATCCTTCTG
>CAUJED010000113.1:0-16489 GCA_963169535.1 Bacteroidota bacterium
CAACGGATTGGACCCCAGCACAAGGGTAGATCGTATCCTCCATTCAGAGAGGAGCGAGGGGCGAAAGCCTCTCCTCCTCCTGAAAAAAAGATCAGTCGTCTTGTCGGTCTATCCGATTGCGTTTATGAGTTGAATCCGTGAAGTGAAAAAGTGAAGAAGAGAAGAAGTGAGAGGAAAAGTGAAGAGGAAAAGAAAAAGCCGGTTGCCCGCTGCGCAGTTGTACGACCGGATCCTAGGGCAACGCTGTTGCGGGCGGTTCCACGCTCCTGTACCTCGCGGTCGCTCCGGGGGGCGTGTGGTTCACGGCTGCCCGGCGTGGCTCTTCCAGAGGTTCAACTCGCGCACGAGGTCCTCAACGCCCAGGGTGATGCCGGTGGTGAGGGGTACATCGCTGCCCGCGGTGAGGCGTGCCACCGCCTGTGCGCCATCGGCCATGGAGCGGATCTCGAAGCCTTGTACCTGGTCCCAGGCATAGCGGGCTTCGCGGCTGCCCCAGGGAAGGCTCACTTCGTGGAACAGGCTCGCCTGCCGGTGCACCACCATACCGTCCGGGGCGAAACGGGCGTAGGCCGGTGGAAGCATCAGCGCCGCGTAAAGGGACCAACCGACGAAGAGCAGAAGGGCCGCCCGCATGGTGCCCACGGCCACGGGCAGCGCCGCCCGCCGCGCCAGCCGAAGGGTCAGGTACACCGTGAAGGCCAGCACCGAGGCCGCGCCCACGCTCACCACCATGGCCAATGCCAGGCGAGGGCCAACGCCTCCCGGAGCGCCGGCCACCACCATGTATGGGTCGGTGGTCCAATAGCCGTGCTGGAACGCGGCACAGGCCGTGGCCAAGGCATCGCCCCCCGATCCGGCCAGGGCACGGTGGATCCCGGCGTAGGTCAGGCGCAACACCAGGAGGCTGCCCGCACCAACCAGCACGAAGCGGATCCCATCCACGGCGTTATCGCCCAACGTCCACTTCATGGGCTACTTGAAGTAGCGCATGTCCGTACCGGGTTTCAGGCCCTTCACCGCAGCGAGGATCAACTTGATCACGTTCTCCACATCGTCCCGGTGAACGGTCTCCACCGTGGTGTGCATGTAGCGCAGGGGCAGGCTGATCAGCGCACTGGGTACGCCGGCCGCACCGTAGGCGAAGGCGTCGGTGTCGGTTCCCGTGGCACGGCTGGCGGCGATGCGTTGGAAGGGGAGCTTCTCCTTCTGGGCGCATTGCACGATGTGCTTCAGCAAGTTGTTGTGTACCGCGGGACCGTAGCAGAGCACCGGTCCGCTGCCACAGGCGATATCGCCGTTCTGGATCTTGTTCATCATCGGTGTCTGCGTGTCGTGCGTCACGTCTGTGATGATGGCCAGGTCCGGCTTGATGCGTTCCACGATCATCTCCGCCCCGCGCAGGCCCACCTCTTCCTGTACGCTGTTGGTGATGTACAGCCCGAAGGGAAGCTTCGTGCGGCTTTCCTTCAGGAGCCGGGCCACCTCGGCGATCATGAATCCGCCCATGCGGTTGTCCAACGCACGACCGCAGAAATTGCGCTCGTTCAACACCATGAATTCATCCTCGAAGGTGATCACGCAGCCCACGTGCACCCCCAGCATCTCCACCTCCTCCTTGCTGCTGCAGCCGCAATCCAGGAAGATGTTGTCCAACGAAGGGGTGACCTCGGTCTTCCCGTTCCGCACATGGATCGCGGGCCAGCCGAACACCGCCTTCACGATGCCCTTGTCCGTGTGGATGTTCACCCGCTTGCTGGGGGCGATGATATGGTCGCTGCCGCCGTTGCGCCGCACGTAGATGAAACCCTCCTTGGTGATGTAGTGCACGAACCAGCTGATCTCGTCGGCATGCGCCTCGATCACCACCTTGTACTTCGCGTCGGGGTTGATGATGCCCACCGTGGTGCCATAGGGATCCACCAGGTGGTCGTCCACGTACGGCTTCAGGTAGTCCAACCAGAGCTTCTGGCCCGCGCTCTCGAACCCGGTGGGCGAAGCATTGTTGAGGTAGCGTTCCATGAAGGCCATGGACTCCTTGGTGAGGATGGACTTGCCGGTGCTCTTCTTCTTCGGACTGTTCTTCTTGGCCATGGGTTTCGCTGGTGATGGGCACAAAGCTATGGTCGCCCTCCATGCGTGTGGGCGGCCCTGGGTCGAGCTATCAACACCGTTCCGGTGAAGGGCCGCACCGCCCGTAGCGCGTTACGATCCCTGGCCGACCCGGCAGGCCTCGTTCAAGCTTCGCGGATCGCTGTTACGGACCGACCGGTCCTTGTTCTCGCCAGCACCGTTCGTCAGTCCGTTGGACATTTGGAGCATGACCACACCATTACTCCTCCGTTCCGGGGCATGGGCCCTGGCTTTGTGCATTCCAGCGATCGTCCACGCCCAGATCCCCAACAGTGGGTTCGAGCAATGGGACCCCTCCGCCACACCGATGGTGCCGCTGGGTTGGGCCACCCTGAACGCGGTATCCGCTCCGGGAGAACCGATGAACGAGCGTGTGCCTGGTCATTCCGGGGCCTATGCCATGCGGATGACCACCCGCCAGGTGGCTGGTACCGTGATGGCCGCCGCTGCGGTTTCCGGGTCGTTCAACGGCGAAGGTTTCCCATGGTCCACCCGAGCGGCGAGCTTGGTCGGGAAGCTCAAGTTCCACGCCGGGGAGGAGGGCGATGCGGGCATCATCACCGTGAGTATGATGCGGCGCGATCCGATCACGGGGGTACGCGCCTTCCTGGGCAGCGGCTACCTCGCCTGGAGCGAGGAGGCCACCGCATGGACCGATTTCACCGTGCCCATCACCTACGTGAACGAGGAGGTCCCCGACTCTGCCGTGATCATCATCAGTTCCAGCGATGCCGCGATCATGGGTGTGGGCACCCAGCTCACCCTGGACGACCTACAGTTCCAAGGGGTGGCCACCGGCATCGGTCGCGACGAGCACCTGCATCCGAACATGCGTGTAAGCCAACGGGTAGGGGCCTTGGTGCTTTCCACGGAGCTTGGTGGTTTCCGTACCATCGATCTGCTGGATGCCACCGGCCGGTCATTCGTACGTCAACAAGCGGAGGGCACCACGGTGACCATCGATACCTCAGGGATCCCTACCGGAGTCTATGTCCTATCCGTACGCACGGCCGATGGATCGGCCTGGTCACAGCGTGTACTCCTGCCGTGAGCGGGCGCCTCACCGGGCCCTCGGGTATCTTCGCCGCATGGCCAGCACCGCTCCAGCCCTTACTCCCGAGCGCACCGCCGATGGGTCGTTCACCTTGTACAACGCACGGCTGAACGAACGGTACCACAGCACCCACGGCGCCATTCAGGAAAGCACCCATGTGTTCATCGAAATGGGGTTGATGCATCTGGGTCGACCCCATGTGGATGTGCTCGAAGTGGGCTTGGGGACCGGCCTCAACCTGCTGCTCACCTGGATCCGGTGCTTGGAGGGCAAGCTCACCGCCAACTACACGGCCCTGGAGCCTTTCCCCTTGTCCGCCGAACAACTCGTGGCACTGGATCATTGCCAGGAGTTGGCTTGGCCAGGTCTTCACGATCCCTTCGTCGAACGTATGACCGGCATGCACGATGCGCCCTGGGAGCCGTTCGGCGGTCTCCGTTTCCAGAAGCTTCCGATGGCCGTGCAGCAATTCAACGCCGAGGGCATGGCCGATCTGATCTACTTCGATGCTTTCGCCCCCATGGTGCAGCCGGAGATGTGGACGCTCGAGGTGTTCCAACGCATGTTCCGCGCCTTGCGCCCGGGAGGTGTGCTCGTTACCTATTGCGCCAAAGGGGAGGTGCGCCGCACCATGCAGCAGGCGGGCTTTCTGGTGCAACGCTTGCCAGGACCACCCGGGAAGAGGGAGATGTTGCGGGCTGCTCGGGCGGCGTAGAACACGGACGGCGCGGACTGCGATAGGGATACCGCGGATCCGCAGGGCGATGGTCCATGCGTTTCCGTTCCATCAGCAGCATCAGCGTTCCATGCATTTCTTTGATGGCCCGATCCCCTGATCATCATGGCATTCACCCTCCGCGTCTACGGCCTGCTTGTGCATGATGGGTGCGTACTCGTTTCCGATGAGCTGATCAAGGGACAACGGATCACCAAGTTCCCGGGCGGTGGATTGGAGTTCGGTGAGGGCCTCAAGGATTGCTTGGTGCGCGAGATCCGTGAGGAGATCGGTGTGCACGCCCTGGACCTGGAGCACTTCTACACCACCGACTTCTTCCAGCAGAGCGCGTTCCATGGCACACCCATGCAGGTGGTGAGCGTGTACTACACCTTCCGGGTATCCGATCCTGCGGCCATCCCCGTGGTACAGGTTCCCTTCACGGGCGTTGCCGGTCCGGGCGACCAGGAGGTGTTCCGCTGGCTGCCCATCGCCGGTGGGCGGGAGGAGGAGCTTTCCCTACCCATCGATCGGGTGGTGTGGGGGATGTTGCGGGTGGGGTGATGCTACACGGTCGCTGCGGACCTCGACGCGGATGACGCGGTTGGGATCGTCGTCGAACAGCGCTCGTCCGCTCCATCCGCGTCGTCGCTGTGCCATGTATTTGCCGATCGGCCCTGCTCACACGCCGATCCGGCGCTGTACCTGTTCCGCGACCCGTTCGTACACCACATCGGGCTCCAGGGTGCGCCAGGTCACCGCGTTCAATCGGCCTCCCAGCACGAAGTACTGGTCGATGTTCGCGCGCTGCAGGTCTTCCAACACATGGGGGCGGAAGTTCAACAGGGCGATCCAGCCGTCCGCATCGCTCACCTCCTCGAACCACTCGCTGTAGTATTCCTCGTCGCTGGAGTGGAAGTTGAGCACGTTCTCGCCGATCAGGATGAACCGGCGGATGCCATGCCCCATGAGGTGCTCCACGATGTTGCGCTTGAGCAGCATGATGTCGTTGTGCAGCAGATCGTTCCACTCGCCGATGAACTCGATGACGCAATAGCCTTCGTCGTAGTCCGTGTGGAGGATCTTCAGGTACAGGGTGCTGCTGCCGAAGTTGTCCCACTGCGGGTGGATCACATGGTCGTACACGGCATGGGTGAACTCGAACTCGCTGTGCTCCGTGCCGAAGAAGGGCGATCGTTCATCCTCCTCCGCCATGTAGCGGTGGCGCCAGTTCCAGTAGGGTTCGATGTCGTGCATTCCGGGTGAGGTTGGCCGTTGGCAGCAGGCGGTTGGCGGAGCACGCAGTTCCGGCGGACCGCCAACCACCTACCGCATACTGTCCATGGCGTTCCTGACGCTGCCGTGCTTCTTCAACAACGCATTGGCCGTGTCGTAGTCCACGCCTAGCCCGTCCATCACCATGCGTGTGCCACGGTCGATGAGTTTGTTGTTGCTCAATTGCATGTCCACCATGCGGTTGCCCTTCACCCGCCCCAGGTGGATCATCACGCTGGTGCTGATCATGTTCAGCACGAGCTTCTGGGCCGTGCCGCTCTTCATGCGTGTGCTTCCCGTAACGAACTCCGGACCCACCACCACCACGATGGGGTGCCGTGCCGTGGTGGCCAGGGCGCTGCCCGGGTTGCAGGTGATGCCACCGGTGAGGATCCCCGCCGCGTTGCAGCGTTCGAGCGCACCGATCACGTACGGTGTGCCACCGCTCGCGGCGATGCCCACCACCACGTCATCCGCCCCGACATGGTGCTCGCACAGGTCTTTCCAGCCTTGCTCGCGGTCGTCCTCGGCGAATTCCACGGCTTGCCGGATGGCGCCATCGCCACCCGCGATCAGCCCCACCACCATGCCCTGGGGCACGCCGAAGGTGGGCGGGCATTCGCTCGCGTCAACAATGCCAAGGCGGCCACTGGTACCCGCGCCCAGGTAGAAGAGACGTCCGCCGCGCCGCATGCGCTCCACGGTGGCTTCCACCAAGGCTTCGATGGCCGGGATGGCCGCACCCACAGCCACGGGCACGGTGCGGTCCTCGGTGTTGATGTTCTGCAACAACTCCGCGGTGGACATCCGCTCCAGGTGGTCGTAGCGCGAGGTGCTCTCGGTGATCTTCTGCGCGGTCATGGGCGTTCTTTGGTTCTTGGCGATGTGGATCCGGTGCTCAAAGGTTGTGCAAAAAGCAAGGCCGCCCACCGGTAGGTGGACGGCCTTGCGGACTGAAGCTGGATGACCCTTTATTCCAAGATCAACTTACGCGTGAGGCTCCCCTCCTTGAAGAACAACTCGATGAAGTAGGATCCCGCGCTCAATCCTTCGCGATCGAAGGTGAAGCGGTCGCTGTTCACCTGGCCGTTACGTACCATGCGGCCCTGGTTGTCGTACACCACGTAGTTGCGGATGATGGTCTCCGTGCTGGTGATCTCCGTGTAACGTGCAACGGGGTTGGGATACACGGTCACCCCTTGGGCGATGGCGGAATGCTCGTCCAATCCTACGTTGAGTGCCAAAGCGCGGTACATGCGCGGGGTGATGAAGTTCTGCAGGGTATCGATATAGGCGTGTGCCCGTGCACGGCCACCCACCGTACCCAGCGCCGACAACAATGGGTTGCTCAAGTAACCGTTCGCCATGCGCTGGTAGGCGCCAGCCTGGTCAATGCCCAAGACGGCACAGCCGTTCACCACGGCGGTGGTATCCCACCATTCCCATGGACCAGATGCGTTTTGAGGTGCCGTGATCGGGAACAGCCCTTCATTGCCCTCGTTCACCGTGCCGGTCAATGCGCCTTGCGCATAGTTCGTCACCGCGTCGCTGAACGGAGGCGTCAACCAGATGTCGTTGTTCCCGTATTCGTTGGCCAGCTGCGTCACTCGGCCACTGCCATCCACATTCACCACCGCCAACGCCGTTCCGGGAACGAACACCGTGCCGTTCATGTAGGGTGCGAACGGGTCGTTCACCCCATGTACGCTGCAGATCGGCACCTCCCCGGCCTCCAACCATGTGCTATCGCCCAGGGCACCACCGATATTGAAGATCATGTTGATCTCCGTGGAATATCCGGTATGGTTGTCGTGGTTCAGCGAGGCAACTCCACCGAGCCCTTCGAAATCACCCATTATCGCGGGATCGACCATGAAGGTGCTGGTTTCGGTGTTGAAGAATTTGAGCAGTTGGATCTCGCTCGTTTCCTGCAGAGTGGCGTAGGCCAAGGCCGTGTATCCGCCGGATCCCTGACCACCGATCACGACCTTGTCGTTGCTGATCCCATAGGGGTTGCCTTCGGTGATGCTCTTGCGCATGAACCGCACCGCCGTTTTGGCGTCTTGCATGGACCGATACACCGCTCGGATGATGGTCTCTTTCCTGGTCATCTCACTCGGCGATGCGGGGTTCCATCCTTTCCGGTAGGAGACAGCCGCGACCACATATCCCTTCTTCGCGAACCGCCGGCACATCTCCACCGTGGCGCTGTCGGTCTTATCGCCGGTGGGCAGGTTGTTGATGTAACGAGGAAGGAAGGATCCCGTGTGCAGGTACACGATCAGCGGGCGGTCCGTTTCCGTATCGCCTTGTGGGGTATAGATGTCCATCAGCAGCGGAGCGAGCACCGGTGCCCCGGACATGACCGTGTAGTTCTGTCCGTATTCCACATTGGACTGCACGTCCACAGCCGAGAACTGCTCGGTGAGGTAGCGCTGGGCACTGGCCGGTACGGTGGTCAGCAAGCCGATGGCCGCAAATGCGCGTAACGTTCTTTTCATCGTTGGTTTCGTTAAGGTTCTGGGTTCTGTCAAAGCTAAGTGAATTCGTGTCCTTCGCCGTGGGGTGTTCATTTCTTGTTCCAACGGGGCTCATACAGTACCGAAAGGAATGCCATACGGCCCACCAGTGGTCCACCATACACCATGTACACTTTGTTGTTCAATAGGTTGCTGGCGCCCACCTTGAAGGTACAGTCGATCTTCGGTACGCGTTTGCTCACCTGGCCATCCAACATGTCGTAGCTCGGTATGGTGCCCGTGAATTGCGGCGATCCTTCGAACACGAAGCTCTCGATCCAACGGTAGTTGAGGTTGAAGCCCCAGTTCTGAATGGGGATACCCAGAACCACCTTGCTGATGTCGCGCCCGCTCAACGTGATGTTGTACTTGTGCTCCGGCGTGTTGAACGCCGGGATGATCGGGTCATCCTGCACCGTGTTCAACCGGTTCCAAGAGTAGTTCCCGCCAAGGGCGAAGTATTTCGCGAAGAAGTAGTTCGCTCCCAAGGAGAAGCCTTGGGTGGTGACCTGCTCCTTAGCGTTCGCCGCCACGCGGTACACCTGCACCGATGCGAGGTCCACTTGGTTGTTGAAGCCGAGCACGTTCACATCAGCGCCGAGTTGGAACCCCAGGAAATCACGGTAGAAGCTATAGTAGTAGGAACCATCGATGAACAGGTTCTTCCAGAGCGTATGCCGGAATCCGAGCTCCACGGTCTTCACCTTCTCGGGGACCACCGGTGCCACGTCGAAATACTCCAAAACACTGGCACTACTGCTCAACGAGCTGATCAAAGAGGGCACCGTGACCAGATCCTGGATCCCGTGCAGGTTGCCCAACAGAATGGCGCGGCCTACGTTGTAGTAAAGGTATTGGTCCTGCAAGGTCGGGTTGCGGATGGCCGAGGAGAAGGACAGGCGAAGGATGTTCTCCGGGTTGAAGCTGTACACCGCGCTCATCGCGGGGGAAAGGACCACGGGGAAATTCACGTTCTTGTCCAAGCGCAGGGTGGCGGTCAGTTTCAGTTTCTCATCTTTCAGCAGGCGTCGTTCACCCCCCACGTACACCCCGAATTCGTGGTTGGTGATCCGGGTGCCCGTGGTGTCCGAGAAGATGTTGCCGCGAGACTCGGGGAGGTAGTAGCGGAAGTTGCCGCCCACGGTGAGGGTGTAGTGCTGTATGCGGAAGCGACGTTCACCCTGGGTGTGCCAGAGTTTGGATCGGTCGTAGAACCTTGTGCCGCCTTCGCTGAACAGGCGCCTGGTGATCCCTTCGAAAGCCGCTTTGAATTCTTCCGTGCCCGGGATCAGGCGGGCACGGACCTCCTCCTGGGCACCCGCACTCGTCTGGGCGGAGTTGGCATACGACCTTACCTGGTCATGCAGGCCTTGGAGGAATGCGCGGTTCTCCAACTCCCACTGGGCTATACCTTGTTGATCGATGATGAAGGTGGGCGGGGGGCCTGGGTCGAACACGGGTTGGGGATAGCCCGGGGCGTTCCGTACCTGGCTATCGGATCCACTGCTCACCCACCGTGCGTGGTAGTCTTGGAACCACCGTGAGTCCGTCTTGGCCATGTCCTGAAGGCGGAAGGCGGAGAAGACCGCATCGTAGCTCCGCCCGGCGTCCTCGTGGGTGAAATACGTCCGAACGAATCCTCTTTCCCCGGCATGTAGTTCCAGCCGATGTTGGAAGAAGAGGATGTCCTGAAGTCGGTAGCGGTTGTCCCCTTGGTACATGGTGGAACCTGTGCCGAAGCTGCTCATGGCGATCACCCGCAGACTATCGCTCCATTTGTGATGATAGGCGACCGATGATTTCAGGTTCTGGGTGTCGTAATCCACCAAGTCACTCTCGTGGTAGCCGTCCCGATGGATGATCCGCAGCCCTTCCGGAGTGATCCCGTTCACCTGTGAGGCTTCATCACCATACCGGTTCACCGCATCGTAACCACCGGGATCGTCCTTGTTCGTGTCACTGCCGTCGGTGGCGCTCAGGTTATCCGCGGTCCAGTCCAACGCTTGCAAGTAGTACAGGTTGAATTTCACCGCGGACCGTTCACGCCCCTTCGATCCTCGGAAGACATGGGCGTATCGTATCCCGCTTTCGATCAGGTTGCGCTCGCCGGTCTTCACCATCGCGCTCAATCCCCGGAATTGATAGGGGTCTTTCGTGGTCATGCTGATCACTCCATTGAAGGCGTTGGGACCGTAGTAGGCCGAACTGGCACCCACGATCAAGTCCACCTTCATCACATCCAGTTCGCTCGCCCCAAGGAAGTTCCCCAAGGAGAAGTTCAACCCCGGGCTCTGATTGTCCACCCCATCGATCAGCTGCAGGCTACGGACCGGACTGGTGCTGTTGAACCCCCGGGTGTTGATGACCTTGAACCCCAAGCTCGCCGCGGTCATGTCCACGCCCTTCAAGGTCCCCAGGCCTTCGTAGAAATCCCCGCTCGGGGCCTCTTTGATCGCGAGAAGGTCCATGCTCTCCACCGTCAATGGGGCCTGCTTCTGCTTCTCACTGATCCGGCTGCCGATCACTTCCGCCTCCTTCAGCAGCACTTGGTCCGTGCTCAGCCTGAACTTCAACTCCTGGTCCATGCTCTTCACCTGGACCTCCTGTGCCGCATAGCCGATGAAACTCACCACCAGGGTGTACGGCGGCAGCTCGTTGGTGAGGAGTTCGAAGCGGCCGTTGATGTCGGTGGTCGCGCCCGTGGTGGTGCCCTTGAGCACCACGCTGGCACCGATCAGGGTCTCACCCGTGCCTTGGTCCAGTACGGTCCCGCGCAGTTTGTAGGCTTGGGCGTTGGCGGCGATAGGGAACCACAGCATGCACAGCAGTAGCGGCCATCGGAGGATACGGACACGTGGAATGGTATCGGTCATTCGAAGGGGATGGATGCGGGAGGAGCTTGCGAAATATAGGAGAACTTCTCACCACAATGGCCCGTACCGTTCTTGGTGCGCACCACCGCTCCAACCCCGACATTTGCCCCATGTCCATCTTCCTCACCAGCCACGGCGCGGCCGGAACGGTCACCGGCAGCAAGCACCTGATCGAGGTCCGCGGGGACCAAGGTGTGTTCCGCCTCCTGTTGGATTGCGGCATGTTCCAGGGAGAGGCCCTCCGCGAGGTGCGCCACGACCCCAACCGCAGCTTCGGCTTCGACCCCCGCGAGATCGATGCCCTGGTCCTGAGCCATGCCCATATCGACCATAGTGGACTGGTACCTCGGCTGGTGGCCGAAGGGTTCAACGGACCCATCTGGAGCACGCCGGCCACTCGCGACCTCTGCGATATCATGCTCCTGGACAGCGCCCATATCCAAGAGTACGACCATGCCTTCGAGGTGAAACGTGCCGGCGAAAGAGGGCGCCAGGCGGAGGTCGAAGGACCGCTGTACACCAAAGATGACGTGCCGCCCGCCATGGCGCTCTTCCGCACCGTGGAGTACGCCACGCCGACCGTGATCGGACCCGGCATCACGCTCACCTACACCGATACCGGCCATATCCTGGGGAGCGCCGCCATCCACCTGGATATCGAGAACGAGGGCCGCACCCTGCACTTCAGCTTCACCGGTGATGTGGGCCGCTATGTGGACCGCCTGCTGCCCGAGCCCCAACCCTTCCGGCAGGCCCATGTGATCGTGTGCGAAAGCACCTACGGCGACCGCGACCATGCCCCGGTGAAGGAGGCCGAGGATACCCTGTTACGCCATGTGACCGACGTGTGCGTGAAGGGGAGGGGGAAGTTGCTGATCCCGGCGTTCAGCATCGGCAAGACACAGGAACTGCTCTACACCTTGAACGCGCTGAACAATGATGGCCGGTTGCCGCGGATCCCCGTGTACGTGGACAGCCCCTTGGCCATCAGCGCCACGGTGATCGCCCGTGAACACAGTACCCTCTTCCGCGATGCCGTGCGCGACGAACTGGAGCACGATCCGGATCTGTTCACCTTCCCCGGTGTGGAGTTCGTGCGCAGCCCCGACCGCAGCAAGCAGCTCAATGGCCTCAAGGAACCATGCATCATCATCGCGGCCAGCGGTATGATGGAGGCGGGCCGGATCCGCCACCACCTGCGCAACTCATTGCACGATCCGGCCAATGCCGTGCTGGTGGTGGGGTTCTGCGCGCCCGGCACGCTCGGCGATAAGTTGTTGCGCGGCGCGGAGGAGGTGAGCCTCTTCGGCGACCGTATCCCGGTGAAGGCCCGTATCCTGCGCATGGATTTCTACAGCGCCCATGCCGACCGGGGTGAACTGGTCCGCTTCCTCCAGTGCCAGGATCCCGGGCAGGTGCGCCGTGTCTTCCTCGTTCACGGTGTGGACCATGCCCTCGAAGGCCTGCGCGAACGGCTGCTGGAGGGCGGATTCAAAAAGGTGGTGATCCCCGAACGCGGCGAACGGTACGAGTTGTGAGGCCGCCTCGAACAGGGACCGGAAGGGGTCATGCCATTTGAACATCCGCCACCAGCGGATCCCCATGCTCTTTCTCCCCTTGCCTTCTCCGATAGACCTGTTCCGGTGGCTAGGCCCTCGGTCGTTCCGTTCCCTCCGGTCCACGCCTTCGGCGTTGCAACAGGTCCCTCGTATCGGCTCGTGAAAGAATGGTCGCGCAGCTTGGGCCGTTATGGATCGTCCAAACGGTTTCAACGCTCGTCGATCACGAGCAGGCGTGCCATGCGTACCTCGTGTCCACCGAGGTTCGCCGATCGCACCAGGTAGCTGCCAGGGCTCCAACCCGCCGTCGGAATGCTCTGTGCCCCGGCGAGGCGTAGGCTATACACGACCGCCCCGGTCATGGAAAGCACATCGACCACGCCGGTGTGGGCTTCGGTGAGCTCGATGGGCTCACCGCTTCGCACCATGGTGGTCGTGGTCCATGAGGTGCGATCCAGCGGATCCACACCGGTAGGGATGGCGCAGGCCGGGGTGGTGATCGGTACCGGCCCTTCCTCCAACGCCCATGGACTGCTGTGGGGGCCTTCCAACCAGCTCCCGATGTCCGCGATGTGAAGTTCCGGCTCACTGAGATCAAGGATCGAAGCAGGCACTTCGACCATGGCGCTCGTCGAGACCGAGTCGGAACAGGAGGCGAAGGTGTCGATAGGCTCCAAGGCCAGTGCTGGTGCGTTGGTGGTGTAGGCCAGGATATTGTGCTGGCGCCGCTGAACACCGGCACGGAGGAGCATGCCATTGTGGGTGGCCAGCTTTGTCCAGCTGTGGGTGACGTTCTCCGAGCCTTCGGTCACGATGGTCGAATGGCGATGTGTGGCCGTGGCTGAACCCAGGCTGGGAATGACGGTGGTCGCCCACTTCGTTCCGGAGTTCAGGATCGTCCGCCGATTACCGGGACCGATGACCATGGCGCTGCCGACCGTGTAGCTCTGGTACTCCGTGATCGTACACAAGTCCGTACGCAGCCAGGTGCCATCGGACTGGTACACCGGCAGGATCAAGAATTGCCCGGTGGGCAACGAAAGCCTGCCCACCACATGGATCCGATCCTGGTCGTCCACCCCGATGTCCCGGAGCTCACCGTAGTAGGAGGAGTTCGTGTAGGCGTGTTGCCTCTTCCAGGTGATCTCTCCAAATGGATCGATCTGGACCAGGGTTTGGGTAGCGAACCCTCCATGGCCGAGACCGAGGGTGATGGATCCGTCGCTGGACACCACCGGACGGGTGACGCTACTGGCGATCGGAGATAAATTGAACGGAATACCTTCTTGCTCCAATGCAGGGACGTCACCGATGTTCCGCGCCCAATCCATGTTACCATTCGACTGGAACTTGAGAACGTCCAGGAAGTCGGCCAAGGATTGGGTACTACCGATCACCTTAAGGATGAGCCCTCCATCGGGAAGGAGCGCCATGTCCAATGCGGTCAGCTCGGTGATGGGGAACTCCGGAGTGGTCCAGGTCCGTGCATGGGACCAGGCGCCGATCAGGCTCCCGGAGGCATCCACATGGCAAAGGTGGATGTGGCTGGTGGTGATCCCGGTCAGAAGGTCATGACCTTCGTTGCTCAGTACGCCGCACCAGAGCCCGCCCTGGCCATCATCCACGTAGGTGGAGCGGTACCAGTTACCGGCGTTGGGGTGTATCAAGGTCTTGCTCCAGAGGACCTGGCCCTCGGATGAGAATCGCTGAATGGTCAGGCCCGGTTCTCCCTGCTTGCCATATGCGAGGAGGGCCCCACCGTCCGCACCCAACGAAGTATGGTGTATGGTGCTGAAGTCGCCGCTCGCAGGTGCGGTGGTGAGAACGAGCTGGCCTGTGCTGCGGATCGTTAACGCACAACCGGCCGCGCAAGCGATCACCTGTAGGATAACGGTCCGCATGGGCATCGGTGTTGGTACGACAAGGTAGACAACGCAATGGCCGAAAGTGCTGCCCACCAGGCCGGCACGTCGAAGTTCCAACGGTCAGGTGGTGATCAGCCTCCGAACCCCAGCGCGCTCCGCAGCCGCTCCGGCAGCACCGGCAGTTTCCGGCGCTCGAACAGGAAGCTGCTCAGGTCGGCGATCTCGCTGAAGATGTAGTGGCTGTCCATGGCGCCTTTCAGGTAGGCTTTGCCCGTGCTGCCTCCCGTGCCCACCCGCAGGCCGATCATCCGGTGCACCATGTTCACGTGGCGGCTGCGCCAGGCGGCCATCCCCTCGTCGATGTCCAACAACGCGTCCAGGAAACGGAAGGCCTGTTGGAAGATCGGCTCGTCGCGGTAGAGCATGATGAAGAGCGCACTGCGACAGGCCGCGGCCGACAGGCGCCGCTCGGCACTGCCATCCACGAAGATCTTCCGCCACAGCCCGGCATTGCCTTGCTCGCCTTCCACCAGCCCGGCGGTGTACAGGTTCTCCAGTTTAACGAAGAAGGGGTCTTCGCCCTGGGGCCAATACTCCTCGCGCAGGAAGGGCATGCGTTCCAGCCAGGCGTTCACCAGTTCCAACAAGGTGGGCTGGCTTTCCAACGCCTCGATCTCCGCTTTGTGGTCGGGCCGCAGTTGGCTGGTGTAATACTGCTTGCCGAAACGCGCTTCCATGCGCAGCCCCAGGCGGGCCTCCAGGATCTTGAACTGCATGCTCTGGAATCCGCTCGCCGGACGCAACAGGTCGCGGAAGTCCAGGAAGTCCAACGGGGTCATCGTTTCCATGATGTCCATCTGGTGCACCAGCACATCCAGGATGGTCTTCACCCGCTGCAGGCGGTGTACCGCGATGTTCAACTCCCCACGCCCATCGTCCACGTGATGGTCGCTGAACATGCCGATCACGCTCCCCACCTCGTGCAACACCTGCTTGAACCACAGCTCGTAGGCCTGGTGGATGATGATGAACAACATCTCGTCGTGGGCTTGCACGCCGTGCTTGTCGCTCTCCGGTGCTTGCGCACCCAGGATCTTGTCGAGTTGGAGGTAGTCGGGGTAGTAGACGTTGCTCATGCGAATGGGGGCGATGTGGAACGGCCAAATGTAGACCCATGGGGCCGCCCGAACGTGACCGGGATCAGCTTCCGAGTGAAAATTCAGGATATGTGGGTCCGAATACCGACGAAGGTCGGGTCCCGGATCGGAACACGGTGGTGTTCGGCGCGGGCCGTCGCTTCGTGGCGCCAGGGCGCCATCCTCTACACGTCGCTCACCGCGCGATCACCAAGCGCTGTACCGTGGAGCCGCCCAGGGCGATGGTATAGACCCCGTTCGGAAGGGCCTGCACATCGATCCCTTGCCGGTACATGGCCAGGGTGCCTTGGCTGCACAGCCGGCCAGCGCTGTCCCTCACCTCGATGCGCGTGTCGTGCGGTGCTCCCGGTGCTAGGATGGTGACCAAGGTGCTGGCCGGGTTCGGGTGGATGCTCCACGTGGCCGCTGGCTGTTCAGGAAGACCCACCACCATGCTGGCGGGATCCACACGCACCAAGGTGCTGTTGGTGGCGTTCACGTACCACAAGCGACCATCGAACCCCGCTTTGATCCCCATGATGCCCGGCGTGGCGGCCAGGCGCCCGCGTTCGGCGAAGCCGTTGGCCATGTCGTACAGGATGATCTCGCCGGTGGCATGGTCGCTCACGTAGAGGGTGGTGCCCACCACCTCGATGCCGGCGGGCTCCTGAAGCCCGGTGTTCACGATCACCTCCACGGTGGCTCCGGTCACGTTCCGGTACTGCACGTATTGCTCGAAGGGACCGAACGTGGGGTTGCCGGCCAAGGTTCCCGTACGCGTGTTCAGGCGCAGGATCCGCTGCCCGCCGTGGTCCACGATGTACAGCCAGCCGCTGCTCTTGTCCATCACACAGTGGCTCACGATGTGGTTGTTCGGATCGCGCGTGATGCTCACTTGTGTGTAACGGTGGATGATGGCGTTGCCGTGGTAGTCCTGTCCGGGGCCATGGTCGCCCTTGAAATCGTGCATCACCACATCGCGGTTGGTGCCGTCCACCACCCAGTACCGGTTCCACCGTTCATGGGCGATGCCCTGGCTACGCGGTGTCACATGCAGCATGTCCAGGTGGCTACCCAAGGGCCCGAACTGATTCTGCGCATAGATCGCCGGGTCGGCGCTCCAGAGCGTGGGGCCCGTGAAGGGTGTGGTGGTGCTTTGATTCCCATTGGCGTCGTACACCCCGGGGCAGGTGGCGAATCCGTTGTTGTCGCCCATGGCGATGCCCGTGGGGAGGCTGAGGAAGTGGCGCGCCGCAGGGTCCCGCTGGTAGAGGAAGCTCTGGTCCTGCCCGCCCGGGTTGGTGAATCGCACGGTGCTGCCACCGGTGTTGAAGACGTCCTTGTTGATCACCCACAGCTCGTT
>CAUJED010000114.1:0-37555 GCA_963169535.1 Bacteroidota bacterium
CGACCTTCGACACCTTGAGCATGGGCATGAGCGGTGACGCCCCATGGGCCATCGCCGCGGGCAGCAACCTGGTTCGGATCGGTACCGCCCTCTTCGGCGAGCGTGCGCCAAGAACGGCTTGACCGGTCGATCGGGCAACCATTACCCCCCTGCACGTCTGATGTAGTAGCTTAGTGCACCTCTCCACCATGTTCCGTCAAGCCATACTCGCTATCGCTCTTGCGGCACCGACCATCGGGTTCGCTCAACGGAACCTGGAGGTCGGGTTCTCCTCAGGTCTTACGCACTACTATGGTGACCTTGGCAATGTGGATGGGCCTGTGCAGTGGAACAGCGCACGGCCCGGCATGCAGATCACCTTCCGCGATTTCCTGAACAACAAGAAGAGGTACGTCACCCGGTCGCTTACCACCGAAGCCCGGATCAGTTGGTTCCGGATCGGGTACGACGAGACCGCGCCCATGCATAATGTGCCAACGACGGAACTGAAGAACTACAAACGGGGCTTGAGCTTCCGGAACGACCTCGTCGGCGCTTCGGGGCACCTGGTGCTCAACGCCTATCGCGAGCCATACACGCCCCTCTTCCAACAGAAATTCTTCATGTTCTTCCACATCGGACTGGGCGTATATCACGGTCGGCCCAAAGCGGACCTCTTCCATGGCGATGTGGATCCGGCGAACAGGTACTATTTCTGGGCCGATGGCACCATACGCGATGCGGAACGGGGAACCGCCAATGCCAACGTGATCGAGCGCGATGGGAAGTTCGAGACGGACCTTGGTAGCTGGTACACCGAGACAGCGGCGGATGCTGGGGAAAGCGTGAAGGCGCGCAAGTTCCCCTCCTGGCACATGGCGATCCCCATGGGAGCTGGCCTGCGATACATGGTGACCAAACAGCTCAGCGTTGGGGTGGAATACGCCTACTATATGTTCATGACCGATCAGTTGGATGACGTTAGCGACCTCTATGCGACGTACGCTCAGATCGATCAGCTCTACGACAACCAACGCGACCGCACCCTGGCACGATACATCAGCGACCCTACCGGTTGGGGCACGGTCGGCGACAACGATGATCTCAAGACCAGCCGCCGCGGTAACCCGGGATTGCTGGACTCCTTCAGCTACTTCAACTTCGAGGTGTCGTACAAATTCAAACGCAGGCCCGGACGGCGCAGCTATATGCGGCTGTGACCGGTGGACCGCGATACCTTTGTGCCCATATCCACGGACCATGGGCGACACGAGCAAGGCGGCGAAGACCAAGCGGATGGATCTGGCATTCGCTTCGTTACTGAGCAAGGACGACGAAGAGGTTCTTAGCGCCCTCACCCGGATCGGCCAGGAGGGTGATGCCCGTGCCATCCGTCCGTTGCTCACCGCCCTTGCCAGCAGCAGTTCCACAGCGGTGCGGCAGCGGATCACCGCGATGCTGTTCGAAGTGAAGGCCCCACAGGCCGATGTGGCCCTGTTCGAAGCCTTGGAAGAACCCACCTTGAAGCGTGTGCGCCCCGTGGTGCTAAGCACTTTCTGGAATGCCGGGATCGATGTGAAAGGACGTCTGGGAACTTTCGTGGACATCGCCCTGGAAGGGGACGTGAGCGAGTGTTTCGAGTGCCTCACCGTGATCGAGAACCAGGAGGTCTGGGGTGCGGACGAGATCGGAACGGCGCTTCAACGGCTCGAGGGCGCGACCGGTGCAGAGATGGATCCGCACAAGGCCACCATGCTGGGCGACCTGCAGGCGATACTGCGCCAGCGCCTGGTGGTCTGAAGACCGCCCTTGACCTTATCCGGCCAGGGAGGTTCGTGGCACACCGGCGGTGAGTTGCGCATATTTACACCGGTGATGAACGCCTATCTGAGCGACAAGGTCCGCGTGGTGACGCTGTTCACCATGGTGTTGTTGACGTTGGTGCACGCCTATACCTACCCCAGCAACACCTTCACCGGCGTTGCCATGTCCTTGGATGGCTTGGTGTTCGCGATCCAGTACTTCATCAGTCAGGGGCTGGCGAAGTTCAGGGTGCCGATGTTCTTCATCCTCTCGGGTTACTTCTTCGTTGCCGCCGTGATCAAGACGAAGAACGGAACCCGTATCCAGTTCATCAAACGGATGCGTACCATCGCGCTTCCGTACATGCTTTGGTCGCTCATCGGCTTGCTGGCCTATGGCATCATGCAATGGCCAGCGGCCATGCGTACCTTCTTTCCGAACAACCAGGTATGGGGGCTCTCCCCCTTTCAGCTGCTGGAGAAGATCCTGGTCGACCCCATTCCTTACCAACTCTGGTTCTTGCGCGACCTGATGATCCTGTTCGCACTGACCCCGTTGATCCAGTACGCGGTGCGCTGGGCAGGGATCCTGGCCATCCTCCCCCCCACACTCACCTGGCTCTTCGAGGTTGATCTGGTGATCCTGAACAATGGGTCCCTGCCGTTCTACATGGCCGGTGCATGGCTGGCGATGCGTGGCCCAACCCAAGAACCACACATAGGGCCGCGCCAACGGCTTGTGATCGTCATCGGGTGGTTGGCATTACTGGCCGTGAAGACCGGGCTGGTCTTAACTCGATCCGTCGATATCGCGGTGATCAGGCAGATCCACCACCTGGCCGTGCTGTGGGGGCTGGTGGCGGTATGGGTGGGCTATGACCTCTTGGTGAAGGACAGGGATGTGAAGCAACTCGCGCTCTATCCGCTTACCCGGTTCTCCTTCTTCCTGTACGTAAGCCACGAACCCTTGCTCACCGTGGTGAAGAAGATCTTGTTCATGCTTCCCGGCCATGGGCCCATGAAGGCGTTACTGGTCTATTGCGCAGCACCGACGATCACCATGACCGTTTGTTTCGCCATGGCAGCATGGTTGCTTCGCCACGCCCCCCGCACCTACAGCCTGCTCACCGGTGGTCGTGGCGTACTTCGCAAGGCCACCACGGCTGCGATCCCTGTTGCGGCCTGAGCCCGCTATCCATGTCCCTTCCGGTAGCGGACGGAAGGCTCACGCTCCACGGGGCATTCCATCCCGACCGATGGCCCCCATGGCTTCTCCGAGGCTTCGTCCCTGCGGGGAAGGGCTGCAGCCTTTCGCCGAACGATGCAACAGGGACATTGCTTCGCGATGGCGCAGATCGGTTGGCAGCAATGCTGCGGAAGGCCGGTGCACCGGAACGACCACGACGGTGAAGGTCTGGGGGAATGGACCGAGTGGTCCGGCCCACGCCAAAGTCGGATCGGGCTACGATCGACCGCACGGCTTGCTGTTGACCGGCGGCCTATCGCGGGGCGGTCTCTTTCAAATAGGTGGACAACGCACGTTGCACCCGCCCGTTCATATCATCCGTCGGCGCCGGGATAAGCACCTCTCCTGTGATCCGTTCGTACAGTTCGACATAGCGGTCCGTTACGCGGTGAACGAAGGCATCGTCCATAGGTGGTACCACCTGCCCCTCCTTGCCCATGAAATCATGGGCGATCAGCCATTCGCGTACGAACTCCTTGCTCAGTTGTCGTTGAGGCTCTCCGCGTGCCTGGCGTTCCTCATAGCCTTCCGCATGGAAGTAGCGCGAACTATCGGGGGTGTGGATCTCGTCTATGAGCAGGATGCGGCCATCGCTTGTGCGTCCGAACTCATATTTGGTGTCCACCAGGATCAGTCCCTGGCGTGCGGCCATGCGCGTGCCTTCGGTGAAGAGGGCGAGGGCGTACCGGCACATGGTGTCCCACTCCTCCGGGGTGCAGAGGCCACGTGCGAGGATCTCCTCGGGCGTGATGTCCTCATCATGTCCTTCGGCGGCCTTGGTGCTCGGCGTGATAAGCGGTCGTGGGAAGGGGTCGTTCTCCTTCAACCCTTCGGGCATGGGCGCCCCGCAAAGTACCCGGTGCCCCGCTCTGTACTGGCGCCAGGCGTGCCCAGCGAGGTAGCCGCGCACCACCATCTCCACCGGTACGGTATGCGCGGTATGGCCAACTACCACATTGGGGTCGGGTGAAGCGATGGCCCAATTCGGGGCCACGTGCGCTGTTGCCTGGAGCATGTGCCAACTCAATTGGGTGAGCACCTGTCCCTTCTGGGGGATACCGCGTGGCAACACCACATCGAACGCGCTGATCCGGTCGCTGGCCACCAGGATCGTACGCCCATCGGCCAGGTGGTACACGTCTCGCACCTTGCCCCGGTACACGTTCGCCACTCCGGGCAGGTCCAGTTCGGAACGCATCAGGGTGCCATCGTTCTCGGTGCTCATCTTCTTACTCCGGTGTTGTCCTCCATTTCACGGAATGCCTTCAAAACCCTGGTCACCAGCTCATGCCGGATCACATCCTTCTCGTCGAGCTCCACCACGGTGACCCCCTCCACTGCGCGCAGCATGTTCACCACGGGCAGCAGGCCACTGGGCTGTCTGTCGGGAAGGTCCACTTGGGTGGCATCGCCGGTGATGACGAACTTGGCGTTGCGCCCCATGCGGGTGAGGAACATCTTCATCTGCGTCATGGTGGCGTTCTGTGCTTCATCCAGGATCACGAACGCGTGGTCCAGGGTACGTCCCCGCATGAACGCCAGTGGCGCGATCTGGATCACCCCTTCGTCCAGGTGGTCGGCGAGCTTGGATGCCGGGATCATCTCGCGTAGTGCGTCGTAGAGCGGCTGCAGGTAGGGATCGAGCTTCTCGCGCAGATCACCAGGCAGGAAACCGAGATTCTCCCCGGCTTCCACCGCAGGGCGGGTGAGCACGATGCGCCGCACTTTGCGCTCCTTCAGCGCACGGACGGCCAATGCCACCGCCGTGTATGTCTTGCCGGTGCCGGCAGGGCCGATGGCAAAGACCATGTCGCTGCCTTCCACGGCTTCCACCAACCGTTCCTGGTTGCGTGTACGGGCCTTCACACGCAAGCCCGCATTGCCATACACGAGCACATCGGCCTCCTCCACGTTCTCCCGCTCACCCGGCCCGGCGCTGCCCATGATATCATCCAGCACCTTGCGCGGAAGCTCGTTGTAGCGCACGGCATGTTCCACGAGCTGGGCGAACCGCTCCTCGAAACGGGAGAGCTCCTCGACCGTACCGCTCACTTTCAAGGTATCGCCACGGGCGATGATGCTCAGCTTGGGGAAGTGGGTTCGTATCTGGCGCAGGTTGGCATCGTTGGCGCCCAGGACCTCCACAGGGGCCACGCCGGTGATGGTGATCAGCTTTTCGATCAAAGTAACTTTCCGTTGTTGATTTCTTCTGCCGAATGCCCCTTTGGTAGGGGGATAGTTTTGAGCGCCGAAGGTAGTCCACGCCTTCACATCCGTATTCCGCAGACATGGCGATCATCACCCTCACCACCGACATGGGCCTGAAGGACCACTATGTGGCCACGGTGAAAGGTGCCATCTGGACACAATTCCCCGAGGCACGGATCGTGGACGTGAGCCATGCCATCAAAGCGTTCGACAGTGGGCAGGCCGCATTCGTACTGCGCCAGGCCTACCCGGAATTCCCCCGTGGCACGATCCACATCATCGGGGTGAATCCCGAGGCCGACGGGCAGACCCCGCACTTGGTGGTACGCCACGACGGTCATTTCTTCATCGGTGCGGACAACGGCATCTTCGGATTGCTCTTCGAGGGACAGCCCCATGAAGCGTTCGAACTGACCATGAAGCTGGACGAGGACCATGTGGCCTTCCCCACGCGCAGCGTGTTCGTGAAGGCGGCCTGTCATATCGCACGCGGTGGCACCATGGATGTGATCGGCCGCAAGGTGGCCCGGGTGAAGGAACTGCTCGGCTTTCAGCCGGCCGTGGATGCCACGAGCATCCGAGGCCGGGTGCTCTATATCGACAGTTATGGCAACCTGGTGACCAATGTGCGGCAGCAACTGTTCGCGGAGGTGGGCAAGGGCCGCACCTTCAAGATCAGTTTCGGCCATCGAGCCGACGATATCACCAGGATCCACACGACCTATGGCGATGTTCCACAGGGGGAAAGGCTGGCCTTCTTCAATGCTGCCGGATTGCTGGAGATCGCAGTGAATAAAGGCGTGGAGGGCCATGGTGGAGGAGCCGCACGGCTGTTCGGTGTGCAACAGGACGATACGGTCCGGATCGAGTTCGGCGGTTGGAGCAGGAGTTGAGGCCGTTGTGCGGATGCCCTGGTGATGCGCTTTTCTCGCTCCTTGTCCGTTGGTCCGGCGGGGCGTGGTGTTCGATCGATGGATCACTCGCCCATACATTATACCATTTCGCAATAGAAAACCATCCGATCTGCTTGCTCTTTTTCCGCATGCCTTCTCCGAAGAGATCGCACCGTAGGCACCGCTACGCTGCGACCTCTTCGTATCGGCCTACGAAAAAATAGCGGCACATCTTTGGACGGCCTTCTATTGCGAAATGGTATTATTGAATGTTCGAGAGCGGCCGAAGATGCGTGGCATTCGTTCACCTGCCGTTCCGAAGCCCCGGTATCAGCCTCTGCTCCCGATGCGGGACCAGGGCCAGGTCGCTCACTCCAGGATGATCTCCTCCACCACCTTCTTTCCGGCCCTGCGGTTGAGGATCTCCACCAGCGTTTCGCGCATGAAGGTGAGTTCGTGGCGTAGTGGTGCGGAATCGACCTTCACACTGAGGCGGCCTTTGCGCAGCCGTACGCTCTTGGTGTGTCGCGCGATCATGGGTCCCACGGCCTCGTCCCAGCCGGTGGTGATATCCAACTCGTCCATCTTCTCCCGCATGCCATAGGAGTCGATCAGCAGGTCCATGGCCGTTCTAAGCGACTGTTCGTTCGACTTTTTCACGGGTCAAGGGCGTATCATGGTCGAGGTGGAAGAAGCGCACGTCCAGGTCCAGGCCGTCCAGCGCGGCATGCAGCCGGGAGGCATCGGTATCGGTGATCAGGACCTGTCCGAAGCGCTGGCCGCTGAGCAGTTTCAGCAGGTGGCGCATACGCTGGGGGTCGATCTTGTCGAATATGTCGTCCAACAATAGAATGGGCCGCTGGCCACTACGCTGCTGGGTAAGGTCGAACTGGGCCAGCTTCAGGGCGATCAGATAGGTCTTCTGTTGGCCTTGTGAGCCATATCGTTTCAGCGGCTGTCCGTTAATGGAGAAGACCAGGTCGTCCTTGTGAACGCCCTGTGTGGTGTGCCCGGCCATACGGTCGCGGTCCCAGGCTTGGTGCAAAAGGGTCCGAAGGGGGGTGGCTTCCAACGCGGAGCGGTATTCCAAGGCCACCTGTTCCGGACCGGCACTGATGCCGGCATAGTGCAGTGCCAGCAGGGGCACCAGCTCTTGCATGAAGGTCCGGCGTACCTCGAAAACGGTACTGCCGTGGGTGATCAGCTGCTCGTCCCATGGCTCCAGGAGCTCCAACGACCCGCCCCCCTGTTCGGCGAAGCGTTTGAGCATGGTGTTGCGCTGGGCCATGGCCCTATTGTACCGGATCAGGGCATCCAGGTAGCCCCGGTCGAACTGGGCGATGAGGCCATCGAGGAAACGGCGGCGTACCTCGGAGCCTTCGAGGATCAACTGCCCATCGTACGGGGTGATCATCACCATCGGATAGCGCCCAACGTGGTCGGCCAGCCGATCGTACTCCTTCCTGTTGCGGCTCAGGATCTTGCGCTGGCCAGCCCGCACACTGCATAGGATCGCATCGTCGCCCTCGGCGGTGCACATCACCCCCTGTACCATGAACAGGTCCTCCCCATGCAGGATGTTGTGGCTATCCACCGGGTCGAAATAGCTCTTGGCCAGGGAGAGGTAGTGGACGGCATCGAGCAGGTTGGTCTTCCCCACCCCGTTCGGCCCCACGAAGCAGTTCACTTCGGGCCCCAGGTCCACCTCCGCCTCGCGGTGGTTGCGGAATTGGAAGAGCGTAAGGCGGGACAGGTGAAAGGCCATGGAAGCACAAAGGTAGTGGCGGGTCCCGGGGCGGAGCCGAGCCACCCATGCAGGCCTTGGGGGTACGGTACACCCTGCGGTCCCGGGCGGCAGCCGGATGCACGCGCTTTTGACCCGCCATTGTCCATAACACGGAATGAGACCGCCCCCCAAGTCCGTAAAAGGTCTACTTTTGCCGCTTCTTAGACCGACCACGCCCCTGCATCAAGCCACGGCTTCACACCATGAGCAATAAGATCAACCCTCACCAAGAGTCTACCCCCGAGAACAAGGACGTGAACCTGGGTGATGTGTACACGCGCACCGAGCTGTTCATTGAGAACAACAAGAAGGCGATCACCATCGGCGTGGTGGGTGTGTTGGTGGTGGTGGGCGGCTTGCTGGGCTACAAGAAGCTGATCGCTGAACCCAAGGCCACGGAGGCTGCGGAGAACATGTGGAAGGCCCAGTACTATTTCGAGATCGACTCGCTGAACAAGGCCCTGAACGGCGACGACCAATGGCCCGGATTCCTGACCATTGCCCAGGAGTACGGCAGCACCCCGAGCGGCAAGCTGGCGCACTACTACCTGGGTGCCATCTACATGCAGCAAGGGGAATACGATGCCGCGTTGGAACACTACAAGAAAGCCGATCTGGATGATGATGTGTTGCGCGTGATGGCCGTGGGTAACCAAGGCGACGCCTTGGTGGAGCTCGGCCGTACCGACGAGGCGGTGAAGCAGTTCGAAAAAGCGGCCAACATGGTGAGCAACGAACTGATCACCCCCATGTTCCTGATGAAGGCCGGGATCCTGCATCAGCAAGCCGCCAACTGGAGCAGCGCGGCAAAGGCCTTCAAGCGGATCGCCACCGAGTTCCCCAACAGCCAGGAGGCGAACACGGCCCGTAAGTACGCTGGCCACGCCGAAGCAATGGCCGGTTAGTCCATGGCAACGGCCGAGCACCATCTTTCTGAATACGACCCGACCAGCGTCCCCAGTGGCGCTGGTCGTCGTTTCGCCCTGGTCGTGAGCGAGTGGAACCGGGAGATCACCGATGCGCTCCGGGCCGGGGCGCGGGAGACCTTGCTGAACCACGGCGTGGCCGAACAGGACATCGTTGAGGCTTGGGTGCCCGGAAGCTTCGAGCTGGCCTTGGGCGCACAGCGCATGATCGAGAAAGGCGGCCTCGATGGCGTGATCTGCCTGGGCAGTGTGGTGCGTGGAGAAACCCCGCATTTCGACTTCGTATGCCATGGGGCCACCCAAGGGATCATGGACGTGGGCCTGAAATACGGCCTGCCGGTGATCTTCGGCTTGCTCACGGACAACACGATGCAACAGGCGCGCGATCGCAGCGGTGGAATACACGGCAACAAAGGCGTGGACTGTGCGGTGGCCGTGCTGAAGATGGCCGCGTTGAAGGATCGCCCTTCCTCTTTCCGGCCGTAACGACGATCTTGCACGGGCAAAGCCCATGAGTCCATGCGTCGTTCCACACTCTTCCTCGCACTAACCTTACCGCTCTTCCTGAACGCGGCCGATGCCCCTCGCAACGGACCACGCCTCGGGGTGGGCATGGCCACCATCACCGCCGGCGGACTGCTGAACTGGAACGGACTGCCGAAGGTCGGTCCCTTGGGGGGGTGGGCATGGGAGATCCCCTGGACGGAACAGGCCTCGTGGCTCATCGAACCCATGTACATCACCAAGGGGAGCCTGACCCAGAACGCCCAGCAGAAGACCTGGACCAGTGTGCGCTTGGGCTATATCGAGGTCCCGGTGGCCGTGAAATTCAGCCTGCGGCCGGACCCCGGAGGCATCTTCCTTACCGGCTCCATCCTGGGCGGCTATTGGATCAATGGCCGACAGGTGATCCGACAGGATGGAAGGGTGCTGAGCGACCAGAAATACAACCTTACCTACGCCGAAAGACGATCGCAGGCCAGTGTGGGTGTCGGCCTGGGCTGGGATATGGGCACAAGCGCGTTCGAAATACGGGTGCAACAGAGCATTTCCCCGTTCTCTACGGTGGTCCGTGGCCAGAACATGGTGGCCGGTCTGCATTACACCTATTACCTCCCGAAAAAGACCACCCGGAAGGAGAAAGAGCAAGGGTGAATCCATGCTCCCCTCATTTCCTTCACCAACCGGTCTTCGCCGGGCATAGGCCCACTATCGAACAAGTGCGGGCAACGCACCACCCAACCACCCTGTTCAGAGCATGGCGTTCACCACCGCATCATCCCCAGGCCGTACCGCTTTCCGGCACAACCCACTGTTGAAGGTCTTCTTCGCCCTATTCCTTGTCGCATGGGTCTGGACCTTCGCGGGCACCACCGACCATGCGAACTGGGTGGTGGAGAACGTGCTCACCCTGCTCTTCATCGCGGGGCTGGTATGGGGCCATCGGCGTTTCCAGTTCAGCGACCTGAGCTACACGCTGATGTTCGTGTACATCCTGCTGCACATCTACGGTGCCATGTACACCTATGCCGAGAACCCGCTCGGCTATTGGTTGAGGGATGTGCTGCACGGCGAGCGCAACCAGTACGACCGCATCGTACACTTCAGCTTCGGCTTCCTTCTGGCCTACCCCATGCGCGACTATTTCAAGAACCATTTCCACTGGCCCACCTGGGTGTGCTGGGTGCTGCCCGTAGAGATCACCCTCAGCTTCAGCGGCCTATATGAGCTGATCGAATGGGCGGTAGCCGATGTGTTCTTCCCCGCACAGGGCCACGCCTACCTGGGCACCCAAGGCGATATCTGGGATGCTCAGAAAGACATGGCGTTGGCGTTCAGCGGGGCGGTGGCGGCCATGGTGCTGACGAGCGTCTTCGCCCGGTTCCGGAAGCCATCGGCCTGACCCGCTTCACACCTTGGTGCGCACCTTGTTCCACGGCTTCACCTGCCAGGTGACCGTGGCGGTGGCCACGTGGTTGCCCGCGGCATCGCGCACTTCCACGGTACTACTGTGATCCACCGAGTCCTGAACACTAAGTGGCTTAACGACCTGCTCCGCGATCTCGTCCGGGCCGGGAACACAGGTGGCCGTGGCAGCGGTCCTGGCTTGGTAATGGTACGCCATGTGCAGGGTGCGCATGATCAGGCGGTAGCGCTTGGGGTCGAGCTGCTCCAACACGGACAGGCCACTGCACATCTCGCTGGCCGTGGCGATGGCACAGGCATGGATGCCCTTGATGTGATTGCGGTTCGAGCGGCGGTAGGGAATGCGCACGCTGATCCCCCCTGTGGGCAACGGGATCACCTTGAAGCCGTGCGGTCCGTTGAACGGGATGAGCCAGGGCAGCACCAAGTTCAAGCACCAACGCCAGGTGCGCGAGGTACGGGCCCGTGATAGCAGCTGTGGCAGGTTCATCGGTCCAGGATCGGGGCAATGGCCGGTGGAAAGTAATCCGGTCCCTTCAACACCTTCCCATCCACTCGGCGGATCGGCTTGCCATCGGCACCCAACTTGCTCATGTTGCTGCGCTGGATCTCGCGGAACACCTCATCGATCTTGTGCTCCAAGCCATGTTTCAGCAAGGTGCCGCACAGGATGTACAGGATATCGCCCAGGGCATCGGCCACTTCCACGAGGTCGCCACGCAAGGCAGCCTCCAGGTATTCCTCGTTCTCCTCGCGGATCAACTTATAGCGCAGCAGGGCGTCGCGATCGCCGATGGCACCCAGGGGGGTGGTGGCGTTCGGGATGCCGAAAGCGTCGTGGAACGCGCGCACATGCTCGATGGCTTCGCGAAGGGTGAGGGCTGTCGTGGTGGGCTGCATGGGGATCGAAGGTAGATGCCCAATGGGAAGTGAACGCCGGTGCCCGACCATGGCCCTGCACCGGGCTGTTCGGAAGGGTGCTGCACCCCTTCTGAGAAGCACTCGCCCACGTGGTAGCGAACCGCCCGCACCCCTTGCCACTACGGCCTTTCCCGTAACCCCAAGGTTAACGTTCTTTAACTACGCCGCATGGCTCGACCAATGGCCGCCCCGACAACTTTGCAATGGATCATCTGGCCCTGAGCCGAACCATTCCCCACCATGGAAGACATCATTTCCGGAACCGCGCAGCCCGCGACCTCGGATAGCATCCGTGTCCTGAACGAACGCATACAACAGGCCAGTGCCTTCGTCGACCTCCTGGATCAGGAGATGGGCAAGGTGATCGTTGGGCAGAAGGACATGGTGCAGAAGCTGCTCGTGGCCCTGCTCGCCGATGGCCACATCCTGCTGGAGGGCGTGCCTGGCCTGGCAAAGACGATGGCGATCAAAGCGCTGGCCCAAGCGGTGGACGTTGGGTTCAGCCGCATCCAATTCACGCCGGACCTGCTGCCCGCCGACCTGATCGGCACCATGATCTACAGTCAGCGCAACGAGGAGTTCACCGTGCGCAAGGGTCCGATCTTCAGCAATTTCATCCTTGCCGACGAGATCAACCGCGCGCCGGCCAAGGTGCAAAGCGCACTGCTCGAAGCGATGCAAGAGCGGCAGGTGACCATCGGGGCCACCACCTATCCCCTGCCCCAGCCTTTCCTGGTGCTGGCCACCATGAACCCGATCGAGCAAGAGGGAACCTATCCACTGCCCGAAGCACAGACCGACCGTTTCATGTTGAAGGTGGTGCTGGATTACCCACGCAAGGAGGAGGAGAAACTGATCATCCGGCAGAACGTAAGGCCCGGCGGCAACCCCGGATCGCAGAAGGTGGTCCGTCCGGAGGAGATCCTGAACGCACGCACGCTCGTTCGTGAGGTGTACATGGACGAGAAGATCGAGCAGTACATCGTGGACATCGTGTATGCCACGCGGAAGCCCGACCAATACAAGCTCTCCGACCTCACCAGCATGATCGGCTTCGGCGGTAGCCCACGCGCCAGCATCAACATGGCCCTCGCCGCCAAGGCCTTCGCGTTCACCAAACGCCGTGGCTACGTGATCCCCGAAGATGTACGCGCCGTATGCCCCGACGTGCTGCGCCACCGCATCGGCCTCACCTACGAAGCCGAAGCGGAGAACATCACGGTGATGGAGATCATCGACCGGGTGCTGAACACGGTGGAGGTCCCTTAGGTCCAAGTCAGCGGTCGGCAGTATGCATTCGGCAGTTGGCGGAGAGCGCCATGCCTGCGATGCCCGCCAACTGCCTGCTTTCAACTGCCTGTTGCATTGAACAACGCCCAACATACCAAGGACCTGCTGAAGAAGGTGCGCCTGATCGAGCTGAAGACACGCGGCTTGAGCGAGCACATCTTCTCGGGTGAGTACCACAGCGCATTCAAGGGGCGTGGCATGACCTTCAGCGAGGTGCGGGAGTACACGCCGGGCGATGAGGTGCGGACGATCGACTGGAACGTGACGGCACGGTTCGGACACCCGTTCGTGAAGGTGTTCGAGGAGGAACGGGAACTCACCGCGATGCTGGTGGCCGACCTGAGCGGAAGCGGAGAGTTCGGCACCACCGGTCAGCTCAAGCGTGAACTGATCACCGAGGCGTGCGCCACCATCGCCTTCAGCGCCATCAAGAACAACGACAAGGTCGGCCTGATCCTCTTCACGGACACCGTGGAGAAGTTCATTCCGCCGAAGAAAGGTCGAAGTCATATCCTACGGCTGGTGCGCGAATTGCTGGAGTTCCGCCCCCAGAGCCGTGGCACGGACATCACGGCCGCGCTCCGCTACCTCAACAGCGTGATCAAGAAACGAAGCATCACCTTCCTGTTGAGCGACATGATGGACACCGACTACGAAGCGGCCATGAAGATCGCCAACCGACGGCACGACCTGGTGGTGTTGCGCACCACCGACCCGCGCGAGGGCGAGCTGCCCAACATGGGCCTGGTACAGTTCGTGGACCCCGAGACCGGTGCCACCCGCTGGGTCAACACCGGAAGCCGTTCCATCCGCAACGCCTTCCGCGCGGCAGCGCTGAAGCACCAGAACCGAACCCGCGAGATCCTCCGACGCTCGGGGGTGGACCATGCCACCATCAGCACGCAGCACGGGTATGTGCGGCCTTTGATGCAACTGCTCAAACAACGAGAAGTCCGATGAGGGTAGCTCGCTGGATCGGTCTGGTGGTGCCGCTGTTCGCCTTGGGACAGAGCGATCCGGTGAGCGTACGCCTGGATACCACGGTGATCCGGATCGGTGAACAGACCCTGTTGCACCTGGAGGTGGTCCAGCCTGCCGGTGCCGTGGTGCAGTGGCCCACCGTAGCCGATACGCTCAACGCCCATCTGGAAGTGGTCCACGACAGTGGCGTGGATACGATCAGCACCGACAACGCGCTCATCCGCCAGGTGCGCACCCTGCGTATCACCTCCTTCGACACCGGCTTTTGGGCCGTGCCTCCTTTCCGTTTCGCGGTGAACGCGCGCACCGTGGAGACCGAACCGCTGCTGTTGGAGGTCCGCACCGTCCCGGTGGATCCGGCCAAACCGTTGCATGACATCAAGGACATCGTGGTACTCCCCTTCAGCCTGGGCCACTGGATCCGCGAACACCTCCTTTGGATCGGTGGTACGATCGCGCTCCTTGTCCTGGCCATGGTGCTCTACCGGTATTCCAAGAAGGCTCGCACCATTGCCCCCCTTGCGGCCGGAACACAAGAGACCTCCTTGCACCAACGGATCATTGAAGCGTTGCAGGCCCTGGACCGGGAACGTATCTGGCAACAAGGAGACCACAAGGGCTACCATTCGCGGCTCACCGATCTGCTGCGATCATACCTCGAAGAGCGATACCAAGTGCCCGCACTGGAAAGCACCACCGATGAACTGCTACGCGAGCTGCGGGTGAGCCCGCTGAACGCCGACCAGCGCGGGCGCTTAGAGAACATGTTGCGGCTGGCGGACATGGTGAAGTTCGCCAAGGCGTTGCCCTCGCCGCAAGAGAACGAACAGATGATGGTGAGTGCCGTGCGTTTCGTGCAGGAGACGGTACCCCATCCGAACCCACCGGAGCATGGCTAAGAACCGAGATCTGCTCGTGGCCCTGACATGGTGCCTGCTCGCGGTGGTGGGCGTGGTGCTCGCCTTGCTTTACTGCCTGCGCCGCTACGATGCCGCGAACCCGTGGGTGCTCTGGTCGCTCCTGGTGTTGCTCCCCCTCATCGCGCTGTACGTGCTCCGCACCCGCAGGCGCAGCTCCATGGTCCGCCTCAGCGCGCTCTGCGCATTCAACAATGCCCCCGTGGACGTGCTGTCCCACCTGCGGCACCTGCCCTTCGCTGTTGGGCTGCTCGCCCTCGGCCTGTTGTTGATCGCCATGGCCCGGCCTCAGAGCGAGGACAATTGGCAGGATGTGAAGCGCGAAGGCATCGACATCGTGATCGCGTTGGACATCTCCGCGAGCATGTTGGCAAGGGACTTCAAGCCCGACCGGCTCGAAGCTTCCAAGCGTGTGGCCATGTACTTCATCGATGGACGGCCCAACGACCGGATCGGCTTGGTGGTGTACGAGGGCGAGGCGTTCACCCAGTGTCCGATCACCACCGATCACCGGGTGTTGAAGGAGCTCTTCGCCGATGCACGGCCTGGTTTGATCGATGGCGGAACGGCTGTTGGCAGTGGCCTGGCCACCGCGCTCAACCGCCTGCGCGAAAGCGAAGCGAAGAGCAAGGTGGTGATCCTGCTCACCGATGGGGTGAGCAACGCCGGAACGGTGCAACCCACCGATGCGGCCCAGATCGCCGAGCAGCTCGGCATCCGTGTGTACACCGTAGGGGTGGGCACACGGGGCAAAGCGCTCTCGCCCGTGGCCCGGTACGCTACGGGGCAGTACCGCTATGAATACGTGGATGTGGACATCGACGAACCCACGATGATGACGATCGCCGAACGCACCGGTGGCAAGTATTTCCGGGCCACTGATGAGGCCAAGCTCCGGGATATCTATGCCGAGATCGATCAGTTGGAGAAGACCCGTATCAAGGTGACCGAGCATCGTTCCAAGAACGAGGAATACCTGCCATTCGTCCTGCTCGGGGCCACCCTGCTGTTCGCCGCATTCGTACTCGACCGCACGATCGTGCGCACCATGGCATGAGCACCCCGGGCACATACCGTATCGGGACACTGGCCGCGATCGTGCTGGTGCTGGAACTGGTGAGCGCGGTGTTCTGGGTGGGTGGCTGGTGGTTGATCGACCAGGAAGTGCCGGCCTTCCGCTTGGAGAACCCGGTGATGCTCTACGGCATGCTCGCCGGCCCCTTGCTCACCGTGATCTTCCTTGTTGACCTGGGCTGGCGGAACCGCGCCCTGAAACGCTTCGCCGCCCCCGACACCTTGCCACGCATGGTGCCCGCCACCTCCAACCTGCGTGTACTGGTGCGCTTCCTCCTGCTCCGCCATGGACTCTCGTTCATCATCCTCGCCCTGGCCGGACCTCAGTTCGGCACACGACTGTCCGAGGTGCGGTCCGAAGGCATCGACCTGGTGGTGGCCGTCGACGTGAGCAACAGCATGGAGTGCGAGGACCTTCGGCCCAACCGTATGGAAGCCGCACGGCGAGCCATGTCGCAGTTGATCGACGAACTTCGTGGCGATCGCCTGGGCATCGTGGTCTTCGCAGGCGAAGCCTTCGTGCAGCTTCCGATCACCGCCGACCGTTCCGCCGCCAAGCTGTTCCTGAACAGCGTGAACACCAATTCGGTGGGCACCCAGGGCACCGCGATCGGGGCCGCCATCGACCTGGCCCGCGAAAGCTTCGACCTGGAAACACCCGGCAGCAGGGCCATCATTGTGATCACCGATGGCGAGAACCACGAGGACGATGCCGAGGGGGCGGCCCGCCAAGCGGCTGAAGCAGGGATCGTGGTACACACCATAGGCATGGGAACGCCCGAAGGTGGGGCGTTGCCCGTGCGCCGCAACGGACAAGTGGTGGGCTTCCGCAAGGACCAGAACGGCAACACCGTGGTGAGCCGCTTGAACGAACCCATGCTCGAGCGGATCGCCGCACAAGGCAACGGCCTCTACATCAGGGCCACCCATGTCTCCAGCGGAATAGAACAGCTGGTGGCCGATCTCCGATCAATGTCCACCACGGAGAAAGGGAACTACATGTATACCGCACATGAGGACCAGTTCCAATACCCGCTGGGGATCGGCACCCTCATGACCCTGTTGGGGCTGGCCATGGGCGAACGTCGCCATTGGCTCCGCCAACGAAACCCGCTCAAGCCATGAAACGCATCGGGTACATCGCGGTCTGCCTGGTGATGACCGGCTGTGGCGACCCCGCCGAGCGCACTGCGGAACGCGCCCTGTACCAAGGCGCTCCACCCTATCGTGAACAACGGTACGATGAAGCCGCCGCCATCTACGCCACCGCCACGCACGATCCCCGTGCAGCATACAACCTGGGCAATGCACTCCACCGACAACATCTGCTCGACTCCGCACTCGCTGCGTACCGCCGGGCGGTGGAACTGACGCATGGCGACACTTCCGATGCGAATGGCCATTTCAACCTGGGGAATACTTGGGCCTCCATCGCCATGCATGCGGATAGCGCGGTAGCCAGCCACGAAGAAGCGCTCAGCAACATGCGGATCGAGGGCAACGACATCGCACTGAAGCTGCGGCAAGTGGTGATGCGCGACTCCGTACAGAAGGAGATCCAACGGCTCGACCATCTGGTGGATTCGGCCCTGGCACAAAGCGCTGTGGCGTACAAGGCCTGTCTGCGACGTACGCCCAACGATGAGGAAGCACGGTACGACCTGGCCTCGGTGCAACAGCGGATCGCGGCCCGAGTGAAGGAGGCCGCACAGAAGGCGAAGGACAACGAGAAGAACAAGAACGAGGTGCTCAGCGAGAAAGCCAAGCAGCTGATGCAACAGGCCGATGAACTCGTGGACGCCTACCGGTTCGCCGAGGCATTGGCCGTGCTCCAACAAGGGTTGAAGGCCGAGCCCAGCCTGGCCAAGGAACAGGAATACATGAACAAACTGGACGTGGTGACCAAGGCCGCGCAAGCGAAATGATCCAGCTCCGCACGCTCCTCCTCATTCTGGCCTGGCCCTGCAGCATGGTGGGTCGGGCACAGGACATGACCGCCGACGCCTTCTTCAACCAGGCATCGCACCAGTACATCAAGCAGGACAAGATGCAAGCGCTACGCACCTTGGACCAAGGTCTGCGCAAATACCCCGGCGACCCGAAGTTGCTGAAGCTCGCGGAGGAACTGATCAAGGACGAACAGAAGAAACAAGAACAAGAGCAACAGCAGCAGCAGCAGCAACAGCAGCAGAACAAGGATCAGCAGGAACAGGACCAGCAAGACAAGCAGAAGAACGGCCAGTCCGATCAGCAAGAGCAGAAGGATCAGCAACAGGATCAGCAACAGAACCAGCAACAACAGGACCAGCAACAGGACCAACAGAAGCAGGAGGACAGACAGCCCCGACCGAACGATCCCGGCCAACAGCAGGACAACGGCAACCCGCAAGGCGACGGGATCGCGCCGCAGGACGCCATGCGTATGCTCGATGCCTTGGAACGCTCCGAGAAGGATGTCCAGGACAAGGTGCGGGCGAAGCGTCGTCCGGCCGTTCGTCGTACCATTGAAAAAGATTGGTGATGGTACGCATGTTGAAACACCTCCTGATCCTGCTGCCCGCCCTGATGGTGGTGGCCAAGACCCATGCCCAGGAGATCACCTTCCAGGCACAGGCGGACCGCAACACCATTGCCACCGGCGAGTACGTGAAATACACGGTGACCCTGACCAACTCACGGGAACGGATCGAGGTTCCCGACCTGGGTGGCTTGATGGTGGTGCAAGGGCCGTTCGACAACAGCAGCTTCTCCATCTTCAATGGCCGGATGAGCGGTTCCGTGAGCCGCACCTGGGTGCTCACCGCCACCAGCCCAGGCAAGTACACCATTGGCCCGGCCCGGGTGCGCGTCGGTGGAGGCATCATCGCCACGGAACCGATCACCATCGAGGTCTCGAAGAACACATCGGGCGGCACCGACCCCAACGCCGCGCAGGGCCAGAGCCGGGACCCCAACCTCTTCACCACCATTTCCCTGAGCAAGAACAAGGCCTACGTGGGCGAGCAGGTCATCGCCACCTACACCCTCTACTCACGGTATTCCGGGCTGGAGACCACCAACCTGGAAATGCCCAAGATGGATGGCTTCTGGGCGGAGAACGTGGAACTGGGCGAGACCAACTGGGACCCACAACTGAAGAACGTGAACGGACTTCAGTACCGCACGGCGGTCATCAAGAAACAGGTGCTCTTCCCCCAGCGTCCCGGCAAACTGAAGCTCGCACCCTTCACCATGGAGTGCGTGGTGAACCGGTCCTTCTTCAACCGGGGAACGGCCGTTGAAGTGCGCAGCAATGCGGCCGAACTCACCGTGACCGCCCTTCCGCCGAACGCGCCGGCCGCCTTCAATGGTGCGGTGGGCGAACTGGACCTGGTGGTGAAAGCCGACCGCACCGAGGTGAAGGCCAACGAGGCCATCGAACTCTCCATCACCTACACCGGCCGCGGCAACCTGAAGCTGATGGAGGCTCCGGCCCTTCGGTTCCCCAGCGATTTCGACACGTACGACCCGAAGGTCAACGACAGGATCACCGTGAGCGGAAGCGGCATGTCCGGCCAGCGCAGCTATCAGTACCTCATCATTCCCCGGCACGAGGGCGAATTCGCACTGGACCCGTTCGTGTTCTCCTTCTTCGATACACGCACCGGCGCGTACCGCACCGTTGAGGTGCCGGCCATGGCGATCCACGTGAGCCCCGGTGAGGGAGGTACGATCACCGTACAACGCCCCAACAAAAGCGATGTGCAGGTCCTGGGCAAGGATATCCGGTACATCCGGAGCGGAGACCTGGGCTTGCGCCCTGCGGACGGCCAGCTTTTCGGGTCGTGGCCCTGGCTGGCCGGTATGGTGGCCCCAGGCATCGGCCTGGTGCTCTTTCTGGCTTGGCGCAGAAAACGACAGGGTGCGTTGAACGATGTGGCTGGAAGGCGCCGCAAACAGGCCGACCGGGTGGCCCGCCAGCGCCTCAACGAGGCCAGCCTCGCCCTCCAGAGCAGCGACCGCAAGGCCTTCTACGATGCGCTCGGGAAAGCACTCCATGGCTACGTGGCGGACAAGTTCGGGCTGGGGCAGGCCGGGTTGAACGCCCCGGAACTGACCGAACGCCTCGGACACTATGCCGGCGGCGAGGCGATCGCAGCGGAATACGTCGCGTTGACCCAGGCCTGCGACATGGCCCGGTATGCCCCCGTGGAAGACCGTCCGCGACAGGCGCTGTACGATGAGGCGGTGGCCCTGATCGGTCGGACCGAACAACTCTTACGCGCATGAGGACCATCGCTCTTTGCCTGCTTCTGGCCACCGCCCTGCCCGGTCTCGCACTTTCACCTGCCGATGCGGACACGCTCGTGGCACGGGCGACCAAAGCCTACGCCGCTGGGGATCATGCCGCCGCCCTGGCGCTCTTCGATTCGGCGCATACCGCCTTCTCCTCTCCCGCCCTGCTGTACAACATCGGCAACTGCCACTTCAAGCTCAACGACATCCCGCACGCCATCCTCTTCTACGAGCGGGCGTTACGGCTCGCACCGGGCGATGCCGATGTGCTGACGAACCTGGAGATGGCGCGCCAGCAAGTAGTGGACCGCATCGACGAACTGCCCAGCTTCAGCCTGGGCGCCACCTGGGGGCGGATCCGCGGTGGAAAGGACAGCGACCAGTGGGCCCGGCGATCGTTGTGGGTCTGTCTCGCGTTCTTCGTGGCCCTGGCCATCGCCATCTCCGCCAGCGATCGCCGTATCCGGCGCGCTGTGTTCGGCCTCAGCGGGGTCCTGTTCATCGGCATGCTCTTCACCTTGCTGTTCGCCTGGTTCCGATACCACGAGGTCACGGACGATAGCGAAGCCATCATCATGACGGCCAAGGTGGACGTGCGCAGCGAACCAAGTGATGCAGGAACGGTGCTCTTCGTGCTGCACAAAGGCACGAAAGTGAAGGTGCTGAACCAGGACAACGCATGGAGCGAAGTGCGATTGGCCAATGGCAGCGTGGGCTGGATGCCGCCTGCCTCCCTGGAACGGATCTGATCTACGGGGCCTGGGCCACGCGTACCGCGGTGGGGATCGTACCGCCCACCACGTCGAGCACCATATCCCGATCATTACTGGTCCCGGTGTACTTCACCACACCGTCCATGTTCACGTCGCTGCGGCTATAGCCGTTGATCATGGCCGTGGGGACCATACCGCCAATGGTGCCCAGCACCTGATCGCGATCGTTGGTGGATCCGGTATAGCTCACCGTGCCGTTGGAGTTCACATCCCCCGGCCACAAGGCCCTGAAGCTGCCCGACACCTTCTGGCCGGACGTACCATACAACGTGGTGTTCGCCGCCGTGAAGTCGATCACCTGGCCGTTGCTGGCAATGGCCGCAGCGGTCATCGCCGCCAGATGGTTGCGGTGGCGGATCACCAGGCGCTTGCCCACTGGGTTGGCGGTGAACGGGATCTCCGTTTCTCCCGAAGGGCTCACCACCTGGCCATTCGCGCGCACCAAGGCCGCACGCCGTGCCGCTACGGTATGGCCGGCATCGTTGTTCCGCAGTTCCAACAACACCCAGTCCACAACGGCCTCGGCGCCGGTGGCGGACAGCAAGCTTCCAGTGACCGTGGCCCCCGTGTTCTCCAGCTCAAGGCCGAGCAGGCTCGAGTAGGGCTCGGTGGATGGGATCAGCGAAGCCTGCCGCAAGTCGTCACGCATCTGTCCGGTGGTCCAGTTCAAGGCCCCGCCCAACAGCACCTTCGCCCCAAGGGTGGTGGCCACCGGTGCGGCACACCCGGTGCCCGGTACGTTGTAGATGATCTTGGACGCGTAGGCCGCAACGGTCTGCGGGCCCGTTAGCAATGTGCCATTCATGTCGTACCAGCAACCGGCGGGCAGGCTGAAGGTCTGTGCCGTGGCCGTTTCGTTGGCCAACAACTTGTGCTCATTGGCCGCGGGTCGAGGAGCCACGGTGACACGGTGCAGCTGCACGTTGTCCAACCAGTAGGTGTTCTCCGGGAAGTAGTGCGAGAACATGGTCACGGCTTGTTCGGTGCGGTCGCTCTGGAAGTAGATCTCCATATCGCGGCGCTCGGTGTCGTAGGGCAGCTCGCGCTGCAGGATCGCGTAACCGCTGGCCATCTGGCTCACCCCCTTCACGCTGGCCAACAACAGCCCCGGGGTGCTGGATTGCACACTGAACCGGAAACGGTACCACTGTGCGTTCTGCATGCTGAACTGATCGGGGTTCCACAGATTGTACTGTGCGCTCTGACTGGCATTGGGCAACACCACCTTCAACGCCCCGTTGTCCAGGTAGGTGAGGTCGCGCGTCACCACGGCATTGGTGGGCCAGCCTCCCCAACCGTTGGCGTGCGTGACGAAGTCGCCGTTGAGCACCAGGTTCGTGCTCACCTCGGACACCGTGCTGTACAAGGCGGAACGGAGCGGGCTGCGCGTGCTGCCGACCTCCTCGTTCCGTTCGTTGCGCCAGCGCTCCAAGGAATAGGTCCGGCCAACGCCCACCCCGAGATTCCAGTTCTTGATGCTCATCTCGTTGTAGGGGTTGAAGAGCTTGTTGTTGGTGAACGTCCCGAAATCGACGTTGCCCTGCAGGTAGTAGTTCCACACCTGCATGCAGAGCTGGTCAGGTGCCAGTGAATACATCTGGTTGCCCGAATACACCGTGTTGTACGAAGCCTTGTAGTAGGGTGCCGTGGCTCCGGGGCCGTTCACGTTGCTCATATCGGTGATGTTCAACTGCACCCCATTGTTGAACAGGATGTTGTCCTTCACCTGATTGTTCTGGGAGACCATGGTGTGGTCCACTTGTATCCCGATGGAGCAGTTGCTCACCGTGTTCCGCTGTACGGTGCAGTTCTGGATCACGGCATTGCCGAAGTAGATGCCTGGCAGGATGCGCCCGTTCACCGAATAGTTGGTGGCCGCGCTCTCGATGTTCCCGATCGCATCGCGAATGATGTTGTCCTGGATCATCATGTTCTGGCCGTTGTCCCAGTAGATCCCACCACCATCGTTCACCGTGGCGCAGAAATTGGAGATCACGTTGCGCTCCACGGTGGCGGTCTCCCCCACGAAGATCCCGGAGTTGCCGGTGTTGTGGATCCGGTTCGCGCGGATCACGTTGGTACCTCCACCCACTCGAATACCATGGTACCCGAAGGCCGTTTCGCCCAATCCGGCCACCAAGGCGATGTCCGTTAGCGAGTTATCCGACACGGTGGTTCCGTTGTCGATCACCGCCAAGGCCGCAGCGTAGGTGTTCTGGAAGGTGTTACCGCTGTACGTGTTGTTGCCGCCATAGCTCTGGATGCCATGGTAGCTCTTCTCGAAGGTGCAGCCCGTGACGGTGTTGTAGCTGCCGGTGTTGTACACGCCGGTGAGCCGCTGCCCCTTGAAGGCGATGTCCTGTACGCGCACCCGGCTCCGTTGCCATTCGATGAACACACCGTGGTCATACACGGAGGCTTCCACGGAAAGCGTACCGGGGTTCACGCCTCCCGGGGCCCAGAGATACAAGGTCCCCGTGGCCGGATCGTGGTACCACTCACCAGCCATGTCCAACTCGCTCAGCTTGTTGCACAAGAAGAACCCCCAATCGTAATTGCCGGTGCTGTACGTGATGTTGGGGTAGCTGATGGTGCTGCCGCTGTGGTTGCCGATCACCCGGTTCTCGTAGCACCAATTGGTGCTGCGGATCACCAAGGAGGCGCCGTTCCAGTAGCCGCTGGACTGTGTGATGCCGGTACTGGTGAGCGAAGTATTGGTGGATGTGTTCACCCGCAGCCAACCGGTGTTCGGGTAGCGTGCCAGGGTCTGCAAGGCGCCGTTCACGAAGACATACTTCACGGCCTGTGCCACCGAGGCCTTGTAGATGTTCCCCGAATGCTGTGTCCAGCCGGTGACGGACACCGCACCACTGATCACCGGCAGGGCGCCGGTGCCGTAAGCGCCGATGGTGATGTTCGCAGCGGCCGTACCCGACCCGTACCAGGTGAGCTGGCCCACGAACGTGGCACCGCGCTGGAGAAGCACCTGATCCCCAGCGGCCGCCGTAGAAGAGTATTGCTGAACCCGTGCCAGCGTGCGCCACGGGGTGCTTGGGCTGGTGCCGTTGTTGGTGTCGCTGCCCGTTGGCGATACGTAGTACACCGTGGCCTGGGCCAGGGTAGCCGTGAATAGCGTGGCGAGCAGAGAAGGAAGCAATGATCTCATCGTTCAGGTCGGTGGCTCCTTGCAGGGAAACCGGCGCGAAATTGGCCCACTCCCAAGGGCTACAACGACCTGAGGATCAACAGATCTTGAACATTTCGACCAGTTCGATCGTGTACCCGATGGAGCCCCGGATATGTTCCGCGATCTTGTGTATGCCCCTGAAAAGAGGGACTTTACGCGGCCACCCCCCAAAAAATGATCGTTGAAAACCCGCGGACAGCGCCAACCACCGTGGCCGAGCACCTTGGGGCCTACGAGCGGAGATCCACGTGAAGAGCGGCGACCCTGGTTGGATTCGAACCAACGACCGGCAGCTTAGAAGGCTGCTGCTCTATCCAGCTGAGCTACAGGGTCGGGACGGCAAAGGTCACAAAGCCATTGGAATAGCCATCATTCAAACTGAAAGAGCCGATCCTGAGATCGGCTCTTGTCGGGGCGGCCAGATTCGAACTGACGACCTCCTGCTCCCAAAGCAGGCGCGATACCGGGCTACGCTACGCCCCGAAAAAAAGGCCCGATGACCGGGCCTTGGCGGAGAGGGGGGGATTCGAACCCCCGGTACAGAATAACCCGTACGGCAGTTTAGCAAACTACTGGTTTAAGCCACTCACCCACCTCTCCAAAGGTGCTCCACCACGTTCGGCGGGGCGGCAAATATAGACGAATATCAGTGTATCACATGCCTACCTTTGCGCCCTCGAAAAAATCACCGAAAAAAATCACCGCATCATGGCCCGCGAAGTCGTCATCGTTTCCGCAGTACGTACCCCCATCGGCAGCTTCGGTGGCAGCCTGGCCGACGTGAGCGCCACCCAACTGGGCGCCGCCGCCGTGAAAGGCGCCGTGGAGAAGGCGGGCATCGAACCCACCATGGTCCAAGAGGTGATCATGGGCAGCGTGCTGCAAGCCAACCTGGGGCAAGCTCCCGCCCGCCAGGCCTCCAAATTCGCGGGCCTGCCCGATACGGTGCAAGCCACAACGGTGAACAAGGTCTGCGCCAGTGGGATGAAGGCCGTGATGATGGCCACCCAGGACATCCTGCTCGGCGATGCCGAGGTGGTGGTGGCCGGTGGCATGGAGAACATGAGCCGCACGCCCTTCTACCTGGAACAGGCGCGCTACGGCTACCGCTTCGGCAACGGGCAGGTGATCGATGGGATCGGGAAGGACGGCCTCACCGATGTGTACCACCAGACCGCCATGGGTGTGAGCGCCGACAACACCGCCAAGGAGCATGGCATCACGCGCGAGGAACAGGATGCCTTCGCGATCGAAAGCTATAAGCGGAGTGCCGCAGCTTGGGCCGCCGGTAAGTTCAAGGACGAGGTGGTGCCGGTGACCGTGAAGACCCGCAAAGGCGATGTGGTCGTGGACCACGACGAAGAGTACAAGAACGTGAGCTTCGACAAGATCCCCGCGCTGAAGGCCGTCTTCACCAAAGAAGGTACCGTTACCGCCGCCAACGCCAGCACCATCAACGACGGGGCCGCAGCCCTGGTGCTGATGAGCGCCGAGAAGGCCAAGGCCTTAGGTCTCAAGCCCATCGCCAAGGTGCTCAGCTATGCCGATGCGGAACAAGCCCCCGAATGGTTCACCACCACCCCTGCCCAAGCTGTTCCGCGTGCGGTGGAGAAGGCCGGTCTGAAGATGTCCGACATCGGCTACTTCGAACTGAACGAAGCCTTCTCGGTGGTCGGCATCGTGAACACTCGGCTCATGGGCCTGGATCCCGCCAAGGTGAACGTGAACGGTGGTGCGGTCTCGTTGGGCCACCCGCTGGGTTGCAGCGGCGCGCGCATCATCGTCACCCTCATCAACGTGCTCAAGCAGAACGGTGCCAAGTACGGTGCTGCGGGCATCTGCAATGGTGGTGGTGGGGCCAGTGCGATCGTGATCGAAGCGCTCTGACCCTCCCCCCGGCTCGCGCGCGTTGCGTGTTGATGCGTTACGTGTTGCGGGTTGAAGACGCCCAACAGATAACGCGCAACCTACCAACACGCAACACCCATGCCCTCTGTCATCTGCCCACTCTCCATGGTACCGGTACGCAAGGAACCGAGCGACCGTGCCGAAATGGTGACCCAATGGCTTTTCGGCGAGACCGCCGAGGTGCTGGAACGCCACGACCAATGGAGTCGCCTCCGATTCGATCACGATGGCTACGAAGGCTGGGTGGACAACAAACAGATGGTGCCATGCCTCTCCCCCAATTTCGACCCCGACCTGCGTGTGATGGACCAGGCCACGGTGGTGGACCTCGGTGATCGGCAGGTGCTTCTCCCCTATGGCGCCGTGCTGCCCTTCTTCGAGGATGGCACCATCCTCTGGCAGGATCGCCGGGTATCCGTGAACGCGGTGACCAACCACCGACCCGCGTTGGAACGGGCCGACCTGCTCGAGCTGTACCTGCACACCTTCATGGGCGCACCATACCTCTGGGGCGGCCGCACCCCTTGCGGGGTGGATTGCAGTGGACTCACCCAGATGCTCTTCATCCTCATGGGCATCTACCTGCCGCGCGATGCTTCGCAACAGGCCATGGAGGGCGACCCCGTGGAACTCCTCGACCTCTGCGAGCCCGGTGATCTGGTCTTCTTCGACAACGACGAAGGACGCATCATCCATGTCGGTGTGATCCTCACCCGCAACGACGATGGGGATCTCCGGGTGGCCCATGCCAGCGGCCGGGTACGTGTGGACAAGTTGGATCAGCAGGGGATCTTCAATGCCGAAGCCGGGAAATACACCCATCGCTTGAGGATGGTACGCCGGGTGCACTAACAGCTCTTGGGGATCTCTTTCCAGGCTTCCTCCAGCAGTTCCTATTTCCGGGACCGCCCCCTGGAAACACCCCGGTAGGCACTGCGGTGCGGAAGGATCACCCCTGGCATCTTCCGAGCGATGACAGCCTCGGAGACCAACCCGATCGATGGACCGGACCTGCACTGAACCTCGGCACCGGCCAATGTCATCGTGCCTTGCCGATCCATGGGCCACGAGGTTCCTTGGAAGCGAGCGCTGGATGAACACCGATCCATACCGATCAATAGTGCATCGAAAGCACAGCCCTGGTCCATCGATCCTTCACGGTGATCGAGTATTTCATGGGCTCAGCCCCTGATCGTATGGAAAGAGCCGCTTATCACATGAACGGCACCATCGCGGGTTCCGGGTGTTACTTTCGGTAATCTCCGTGCGTCCTATCCGGAAATACCCGATCAACATGACCAGAACCTCCGTCCTTGCCGCATTGCTCTTCAGCCTGTCGTTCGATCTGGCCGCCCAACAATTCAAAGTGGTGACCATCGTAGAGAGTATCGTCCCCATGGGTGTGGGGCGCTCGCGGATCATCGAGTCCACCTCGGTGATCAACTCCGACGCTGCGACCACCGTTCGTACCGATGGAAAGAAGAGTGACCAGGATGACGTGGATCGCAGCGACCTCAAAGTCGATAACTTCAACGAGACCAAGCTGCTGAACTTCTTCAGCGGCGTGGGCATCAACTTCCAGAACATCGCCTCCAACGACGCCTTGATCATGGACAAGATGAACAAGTACGCCGCGGATGGCTGGAAGCTCATTCATATCGCCAGCGGGGTTGAAAGCGCTGGACAGGGCGATAACCAGGGCATCTTCATCACCCGGATGTTCTTTCAGAAGGACTGAATGATGGTCCTGTGGCCGGACCCGTCTGCATGGATCCGGCCACAGGGCCATCCCTTTCAGAACCGCAGCGTGTACTGCATCACCGGCAGGATGGCCAGCTGTGGCACGGAGCTGATCGTCTTCAGGCGGCGATCGTAGGTGTAGTACACAGGCGTGGCGGAGTTGAGCACGTTCTGCACATCGATCTTGAACTCGTGGCTCGCCTTGGCGCGGCCGATGCGGTAGCTGGCCACGACATCCACCTTGTGGATGGCAGCCGCTTTTGCGCTCCATGCCGGGCCTCCATCCTTCTGCTGATCGGCCGCGATGCTCGCGGCCAGATCGATCGGGGTGTAGTACTGTCCCCCCTGCACCGAGTAGCGGAAACCCGCCATGAGCGTGCGGTCCTTCCCCTCGGGTCCCAGCTTCCACTCCTTCCCGGCCAACACGTTACCCACCGGCCCCAGGTTGAAACGCGCGTTGTGCCACTGACCATCCAGGGCCTTGTACTTCGACTCGTTGTACGAAGCGGTGATCAGGTAGTGGTAACCGCGTGTGAAGAACTTCTCCACGCTCACCTCCACCCCACGGTTGTAGCCCGTGCCCTTGTTCACCAAGGGTTTGTTGGTGAACCACTCCATGAGGTTGTTCGCGGAGAAGGCACTGGTGGGGTCGTTCTCCACAGGCAGGTCGTACAGGTACTGGTAGTACACTTCGGCCTTCAGTTGGAGGTCCTCGGCGAGCTGTTGTTCGTATCCGGCCACGCCGTGGGCGGCCCGGGTCAGGCCCAGGCCCATGTTCGGCCGGACCACGTTGCCCGCATCGTCGATATCCTGCGCCATATAGGTCATCAGTCCCTCGGTCTTGGCGTGCATCCCCGCTCCCAGGGTGAAGGCCTTGTCCGGGCGCAGTTGATAACGTGCGGCGATGCGAGGCTCCACGCTGGTGGCCTTGTTCAGATCGAAGTACAACACATGCACGCCGCTGGTGAGGGACCACTGCTCGTTCATCCGCCATTTCCAGCTACTGAAGGCCTGTACCGTGCGTGCCGACCCGGAGCGGTCCAGGTTCACCACCATACGATCACGGTCCAGGTCGAAGGAGTTGGAGTACATCCGGAACCATTCGTCGGACACGATGATGCCGGAACGGACCTTGTGGTGCGCGTTGATCCTGGTGTTCAGCGTGCTGGACAGGCGGATGGTCCATTTGGCCAGGTCATCCTCATGGCGTAGCGCCAGTCCACCTTCTCCGGGAACCGGGCTCTCACGGTAGTCCGTTCCACTCCCGTTGCCGCTCAAGGAGAGGTTGGTGTAGAGGAAGCTATGGTCGCCCAAGGTCTTGGTATGGCCGATGCCGAGCACCCCCATGCGCGATCCCACGTCGGCGCTGGAGAACAGGGTATCGCCCGTGGCTCCACGGTCTTCGTCCACAATGGCGCTGCGGCCGCCGATGCCGTAGACGGAGAAGGTTCCGAGCCGCGGCGATGGCAGTTTCACCTTGAACGCCGCATCGGTGTAGCGGGGCACCCCTCCGTAGTCCACGATACCCGCGCCATCCAACAGGGCCAGGGTGCTGTACCGGTAGTTCGCGAGGTAGCTGCCACCGTTCAGTCCGGGCAGCGGGCCTTCCGCCGTGATGTCGGTGCCCAACACGCCCACCTTCACGGTGTATTCCCGCTCGCGGTCGTTGCCGTTGCGCAGGCGCATATCGAACACTGCGCTGGAGACGTTGCCATAATCGGCAGAGAACGCGCCGGTGTAGAATTCCGAGTCATCGATCATGTCGCTGTTGAGCACATTGATGGGACCGCCGGTGCTGCCATCATCGCTGAAGTGGTTGGGGCTGGGGATCTCCACCCCTTCCAACCGCCATTGAACGCCTTTCGGTGAATTTCCCCGCACCACGATGGTGTTGTTGCCGCTGGGGTCGCCAGCCACACCGGGAAAGGCACTGACCATACGCGCTGGATCGTTGATGCCACCCGCGATGCGCGAGGTCTCCTCCACGCTGATCCTGCGGGAGCTGAGGGTGGCCATGTCGTTGCGCAGCTCGCCCTTGCGTTCCGGTGCTTTCACCTCGAACTCCTTCAGCTGGGCCACGCTTTCCTGCATCCGCACCTCCAACACCAGCTCCTTGGCGCTGGTGAGCAGCAGGTTGGCCATGCGCTGCTCCTCGAACCCGACCATCCGTACTTGGAGGTCGAGACGGCCGGTAGGCACATTGTTGATCGTGAATCGACCATCGAGGTCGGTGGTCGCGCCCAGGATGGGGTCGGAACCCACCACCACCACCGTTGCGCCGATCAGGGGTATGCGGGTGTCTCCATCAACGATGGTGCCCCGCACCGTTTGGCGATGGCCCTGGGCCATGGCCGCTGCGGCGAGGGCGAACAAGAAAAGGGAAAGGGTGGTGCGAAGGCCAGGGATGGTCATGCTCGGGGTGGTGTTTCCCCTTTGACAAGCACCGGGCGGAATACCCCTATCCGAACCTCAACATTCCATCCCGGGGATGGGTGGTTCGGCGCCTCAGCGGATCAACGTGATATGCCCTTGCCTCCGCTCCTGGTGGCCTGGCCGTACCCGTGATCGCGCGGTAAGATCCACGGCATAGACCCCGACGGGCGCATCGTCGGCTGCCCAGGCGGCACCGTCCACGGCCTCGTAGCACACCCGCCCCCAACGGTCGTGGATGCGGAACGAGACCTCCCAAAGGCGTGGGTCGTAAACGGGAATGAACCGGTCGTTGATACCATCACCGTCGGGGGTGATCGCATTGGGCAAGTAGATGTCCTCGGGACACTCCTCGACCGAGACGGTCACCATGTCGGTACGGCTACCGCAAGTGTTGGAGGCGATGGCACTGTATACGCCGGGCTCCTGTACGATGCGGGAATGCCCATGCGTACCATCGGACCAGATGACCTGGCTTTCCGCATCGGTGATGGCCTGAAGGAGGAGCCCCGTACCCGAACAAATGGAACGGTCCAAACCCAGGTCGATGGAGGGCCATGGGCGTATGTCGACCGCGATGGTGTCGCGCAGTACGCATGTGCCCAGATGGACCTCCACCGTGTAGCGCCCGGCTTGGGTAACGGTGCGTACCGGGTCCGTGAGGCCATCGTTCCAAAGCACGGCTGTGGCGCCCGGAACCTGGGTGTTCAACGTGATCGTGCCACCTCCACAGACCAAGGTGTCGCCCCCCAGGTCCAACGCCCCCATGATCGGTTCAAGGGATACGTCGTCAACCAGCAGATAGGCCTGGCCCTGGTACCACGCATCGGTGTTCACGTAAGCCACGGTGCTTTGGACATCGCTGCGGAAGTTGCCGATGGTGAGGTGGTCCTCGCCGCCAACCGCGGTATAGAAACCGCTCACCTCGGTCCACCCCAGGGTATCGAGGATGACTTGCCCCGCCGGGTGGGCGATGTGCGCGGTCACCGGCAACAACCCGGCGTGGTTGGCCGTGACCGGTCCCTCACTGAAATGCACCCCGACCCCATCGCATACGGTGGAGAAGTCGTTGGGCATGTTCAGGAACATCCTGAACCGATAGCATTGTCCGGCTTCCAGTGGCTGCAACAAGGGGGCTGCGATGAACTCCCGCATGTTGGCGATGTCGTTGCGGTAGGTATAAAGGCCGGCGAACCCATCACCGGTGCGGGGCAGCTGATACCCACCGGAGTAGTTCGCCGGAACCCCTGCGTAGGCACCACTTCCCGCACAGGCATGGTAAAGCTCGGGAGTGCCCTGGGTGGGGTTGACCCATGGAGCGGCGTGGTCCAGCTGGCTGGCGAAGGTGGGGCATGAGGTAACGGCCTCGAAACTCGGATTGGGCACCAACTGTTGGGCATGCCCCGTGTGTGCCACGAAGCATGCCCCGATGATGGAAGGAAGTGATCCGCGCATTCACCGATCAGACACCTTGACCGGAGAAACGGTTGCCTTGCAGGGACCGGGGATCCGTGAATGGTGTGTTCAGAAGCAGCCTACTTTGATGCTCACTCCGGTATTGAGCCCACGCAAGGCATCCTTGGGTGTGGCCGGAAGATCGAGGTCGGTGGTGTATCGGTAGCTGGCGCCCACTCCTACGCGGACCAACGAGATCACATTGAACTCCAGTTCCACGCCCGGCTCCACTACGAAGAAGGCTTGTGCATCATAGTGATCGTCGAGGTCGAACTGGTCGTTGTCGTACGAAGCCCAACGGCTGTTCCCGTAGGTGACACCACCCGCCCCGATGATCACCGGCAGGCTGATGTGGATGGGCGACCGGTAGGCGATGATGGGCTCGATCAGCAATCCGCCGTAGCCCATGTACAGGCTGCTCTTCCTACGCAGGAACTCGCCGTTCGCTATCTGGAGATCATCATACGCCTTGTTCGGCACCTGGGTCACCAGACCGTGCCCTGCGAGGCCGATGGTGAGGCGATGATCGATGATCCATCCACCACGAATGCCAGTGAGCAAGGCATCCTGGTCCATGATCCGGGTGTAGTGCGTGGTGACACCACCCCAGCCGCCGTGGTGCAGGTCCTTGTTACCACCCAGCAGCGTGCGCATGGCGGCATCGTCGGTGGTTTGTGCAATGGTCGGCACATCGGCAAGCGCCAACAGGAGCAGGAGGAAGAGGATCCGGATAAGCATAGCGGTGTTGTTTCGTTTCCCCTATGACAATGATGCGACCGAATACCCCTACCCGGTTGAAGAAAATTCTTTCCCAGGTGAGGCGGAGGGTGAATGAGAGAGGAAGAGAGGAAGAGAGGAAGAGAGGAAGAGAGGAAGAGAGGAAGAGAGGAAGAGAGGAAGAGAGGAAGAGAGGAAGAGAGGAAGAGAGAAAGAGAGGAAGTGAGGAAGTGAGAAAGTGAGAAAGTGAGGAAGAGGCCCGCAGCATGTGCACGGCACGTGGGAGCATTGGCCTATAGGTACCTCGAAGAACCTCGTTCTGGCGGCGTTCATGAGAAAAAAGCACAGCGGTCATCGCTTGCTCTCATTCGCCCATGCTTTGTTGCTCCTCAGTCGGATACCTCGATCCAGCATCCTCTCTTCGGTGCGCCTCGTCTGGACGAATGATAGCGGCGCACGCCATCCGTTCGGGGTTCTTCGAGCACCCTTATTCCATGAAGGACCATTCGCACGTACTCCGGAACTGGCAGCGACCCGATCGCACCCCAAGGAAGGACATCCCGCTAACAAGCATGAGTCCGGCGCGGAAGTGACCGTTCGGTTCCGTCGTTACCGCACTACCGCTTGGGGCAACAGGCTCAGAACCGCACCCCCACCCCGACTTTGAAGCCGAGCCAGCCTTGGAGGAGCACGTTGCCACGGACCTCGTTGTGGATCAACGACGCGGGCGCCAGCGTACTGAGGTGCGCTGTGCGTTCCGCATTGCGCCAAGTGCTCACCAGCATGCTGTAGTTCGGCCCGGCAGTGACCAGCAGGTGGCGGCCGAGGTCGTGGGCGTAGTGCGCGCCGAAGCGCCCTACGATGTTCACCGCATCGACCCACTCCTCCTGCTCCGTGATCTGCTCGCCGGTGAGTTCCAGGTCCAAGTGGTTGTGCTTACCCAGCCGGATCTCACTGCCGAAGCCGTATAGGAAACCCCAGCGGCCATTGGTCTCCACAGCTGGGGAATAGCCGAAGATGTTGTGGAACTGTCGCGTACCCGTGCGAAAACCGACCGTGACGGGCATGATGCCGGTGGTACTCAGGTCCGCGCGATGGTAGCCGCGAAGGGCGAAGCTGAACAGGCCGATGCTGGTGCCGGTGATGGTATCGCTGATGTTGACCAGCCCCACCTGCCAGCCCTCGCTGCGTGTGGCATAATTCACCGAACCCACCTGGCCACCACGCGCAACCCCGCTCACCGCATTGAGCCCGAAGGTGAACTGCCCGCCATCGAGCTGGTGCGCATAGTTCATGCCGAAGCCCACCTGGCCAGCCTCCACCCGGCCGGGCACCACGTTCATGCCGAACGAGAACTGCCCCCCGGAGACATCCCCCGCGTAGTTCAGACCGAAGCCCACCTGGCCACCGCTCACCTGCCCCGGGACCGCGTTGAGGCCGAAAGAGACCTGGCCGCCGGAGACATGACCGGCATAGTTGGCGCCGAATCCCACCTGGCCCCCACCCACAGAATCCAAGGCCACATTCACCCCGCCGGACACCTGTGCACCGAACACCTTGCGGCCGAGGTTCACCGCCCCGGCGATCTGCGCCTTGCGCACATCCTTGGGCGTGAGGTTCACCCCACCGGAGATCTGCGTACCATTCACATCCTGGGTGGCCACGTTGCACCCTCCGCTGATCTGAACGCCCTTCAATCCGCCCTTCACCACGTTGACACCGCCCGCGATCTGCACTCCGATGAGCGTATCCCACACCGTATTACCCAGACCGGCGATCTGCAGGCCCTCCAGCGTGCGCATGGTGTGGTTGATGGCGCCGGCCACCTGCACCCCTTGGGTGTTGCGCCCCACGAGGTTCGTGAACCCGGCGATCTGCGCACCCTTCACATCGTGACTCTCCAGGTTGGCCACGCCACCCACCTCGAACCCCGAGAGCCCGCGCGAATACCCCGCCAACACGTTCAAGGAAACGTTGTTCACCGTGATCGGGGCGATGTCTCCATTGCTGCTCACGTTCGGCAACAGGGCGATCTGCCAAGGGCGATGCTCCGCGAAGTCGAGGTTCGAAACCAGGTCGAACTGGTTGTTGGATACCAGCAACCGCGTTACACCAAGGTCCTCCACCCCGCAACGATCGTACAGGCAGAGGGGAGCTACCGGAGGAAGCACCGATCGCTTGTGCAATGCCAGCCTGGGCAACACGCCATCGCGTCCCACATACACCACCGTGTCGTGGTACTCCTTGCGCATCACCAGGAGCGCTGTTCGGTCGCGCTCGCCGGTCACCTCCAGCCGAAAGGTCCCCAGGCCATCGGTATTCGACACGTTCTTCCCATCGACCTCGTGCACCGAGGCCTGCACCACCGGGCCACCGCTCTGCGCGTCGTACACCGCACCGGTGATGATGAACCGCCGACGCGCACCACCCTTGTTCAACAGGATGATGTGGTTGCCCGTTTCCTTCAGCTCGAAGCGAGGACCCACCAGGCTGCGCAGCGCGCTCTCCACCGTCCCTTTCACAGCCACGTTCACCACACTGTCGCCCGGTACCGAGGCAGCGTTATAGCTCAGCTTGAACTTCCCGTCGCGCGCGATGAGCATGAGGGCGTCGGAAAGGCGCACACGCTGCGCATCCACTTGTACGGTGCGTTTCAGGATGGGCTGTGCCGCCGCCAGCATGGGCAACAACAGCACCAACAGGCACCACACCCGGCGATCAGCAACCTTCACCATCGAGCACATAGGTTCCGGGAGCGGACTGGGTGAGCTTGAGGACGTGCGTATCGGCGATCACCCGAAGGATGTAGTCGATGGGCTCGTCCTCGAAGGTGGCTGTGAGCGTGCAGCGTCCCAACCCGGCGTTGGCCAACTCCACCTTCACCTGGAACAGCTTCTCGAGTTGCTTGACCACGGTGGTCATCGGTGCCTCTTGGAAATGGATGATGCGTTCGCCGAAGACCTCCACCGGAGGGGCCGCAAGGCGCTCCAGGAGGTGCGCGGACTTGTTGTACCGGGCGTAGCCTCCGGCATGCAGGATCACACTGTCCCCTTCGGCCACCACCCGCACCTTGCCGTGCCGCACCCGCACCAGCACGCTGTTCGAGGTATCGTAGGCGCTCACCTCGAAGGCGGTACCCAGCACAGTGACCGTTACCTCGCCGGTCTCCACCACGAATGGGCGCTCCTCGTCGCGTTGCACCTCGAAGTAGGCCTCGCCGCGCAGGCTGATGTGGCGTTCGACCTTCATCCGCACGTTCACGTTGGAGCCGGGCGAGAGCACCACACTGCTGTTGTCCTGCAGCACGGTGCGTACATGTTCGTTCGCTGCCATGAATTCTTCGGGGCGTTGTTGGTACCAGTAACGCGCACCAAGAACGACTCCGGCGAACACGGCTGCTGCAGCGGCCCAACGGACCACCGGGCGCTGGTGGAACGGGATCACCCGCCCACGACCTTCGGCCTCCGCGATCCGGGCCTCCAGCCGCACCCAGGCCCGGTCCACATCGACCGGGGGGCCGGGGGCCTCGGCACTCGCCTCCCAGATGGCACGCATGGCCTCCAGTTCAGCGGCCTGGGCCGCGTCCGCCGCCGCCCAGGCCTCCACCGCCTGACGTTCAGCCGCATCGGCTTCGCCACTGAGGTAGCGCGCCAATCGGTCGCTCATGCTATGTGTGCCTTCGTTCAAGGTTCTGGTCCTATGACAACGTTCCCCTTCAATACCCCTATCCTATTTGTTCAACCACCACAAAAGCCAGCCGAGGATGGTCACCGGCATCAAGTCGACCAATTCCTCGCGCAGCGTCTTCAGCGCCTTGCCCATCTGGTTCTCCACGGTCTTCACGCTGATGCCCAGCCGTTCGGCGATCTCGTGGTACTTGAGCCCTTCGTGCCGACTGAGCTTGAAGACCTTGCGGCGTTCTTCGGGCAGCGCCTCGATGGCCGCGTGCACCCGCGCCGCTCGCTCCGCATGTTCGTCCTCGGTACGGCCGGTCTCCTCCTCCACCTCATCCACCTCCTCGTTCAAGCTCCGCACCCGCCCCTGCACCTTCAGCGCATTGAGGCACCGGTTGCGCACGGCTTGGAACAGGTACGCCTTCACCGACGTGGTCACCTTGGTGCGCTCCCGGTCCATCCACAGGCGGAAGAAGAGGTCCTGTACCAGGTCCTCCGCCTTGTCCACATCCTTCACATACTGCATGGCGAACGCACACAGCGGCCGGTAGTGCAGGCGGAACAGCGCCTCGTAGGCGTTCCGATCACCGGCGGCGATGGGTGCGAACTCCATGTGGATCAACGGGGCCGAAAGTAGCTGGATGAATGCAACTGGACCGACCGTTCATCAAAGCACACGCGCCCAACGGCAACGTTCCGATGTGGTATGAACACCACAGCGCACAAAGGTCTTGACCTGCCGAGGAAGCCCCCGCCCGGGATGGAAGCGGCGGCCCGACGAAGCCGAACACGCGCAGCGCACGCCGCGAGGAGGCGACCGGAGGAAGCCACCGCAGCGCGATGCGATGCCGGGTGAGGCGAGACGGCCACAGCGGACAGCCCGAAAGGCGGCCCATCCCCGCCATTTCGTCCGCTACACCCCGCCCCTGCTGGACTTTTTGGCGTTCGCACCCATCAGCAACTGCCAGTTGTTCCGTTCTACCTTCACGGTGCGGGGCTTGATGGGCAGGGGCGTTCGATCATGGGTCGATCACACCAGGCAACCTACCGATCGATGCACTGCCTCAACGCTACGGATGCGAACCCATAGCGCTCTGTACAACACACAACCATTCCCAATGGACCTCAACAAATTCACCATCCGCTCCCAGCAGGCCATCCAACAGGCGCAGACCATCGCCACCGGATACGGCCAGCAGATGCTCGAGAACGGCCACCTGCTCAAGGGCATCCTGGAGGTGGACCCCGACGTCACGCCCTTCCTGCTCAAGAAGCTCAACGTGAACGTGCCTGCCATGCAGCAGGCCTTGGACCGCATCGTGCAGGGCTACCCGAAAGTGAGCGGCGGGCAGATCAGCCTCTCGCGCCACAGCAGCGACGCCCTCACCAAGGCCCTGGCCGCGCTGAAGGAATTCGGCGATGAATACGCCAGCGTGGAGCACATCCT
>CAUJED010000115.1:0-8128 GCA_963169535.1 Bacteroidota bacterium
CGCCGGGCCGAGGTGGGTGGCCACCTTACCACCAGGGCCGGGCACCTATTTCGTGGTGGTGCAGGCGGCCGGGCAGCGCTTCGTTGAACGGGTGGTGGCATGGCGTTGAGCATGGGACCGTGGTACACCCCCATGATGATCCGCCGCCAAGCCCTGCTATGCGCCATGGCGACATGGAGCCTGAACATGTCGGCTCAATCCGACGTGATCGGCGATATCGTCGGTGCGGTGAACATCGATTCGATGATCACCTATGTGGAAGAGATGACCGGTGAGGTGCCGGTGGATCTCGGGAATGGGCCGATCACCATCACCAGCCGCCACGCCGACCATGCAGGCAATGCCCTGGCGCAGCAGTATTACGAACAACGCTTCGCCGCGTGGGGCTACACCCCGGCGGAGCATGTGTTCAACGCCACGGGAACCAATGTGTTGGTGACCAAGCCCGGCACCGTGCATCCGGAAGAGATCGTGGTGCTTTGTGCGCACTATGACTCCAAGCCGGCGGGAACCTTGTACAACGCCCCGGGGGCCGATGATGATGGCAGTGGCTGTGCCGCTGTACTGGAAGCGGCACGCATCCTCCGCGATATCCCCTTCGAGCGCACCATCGTGTTCGCGCTCTGGGACCAGGAGGAACAAGGCAAGATCGGGAGCATGCACTATGCCAATATGATGGCGGCGAACGATGAGGCGATCGTGGGTGTGGTGAACATGGATGCCATCGCATACGATGGGAATGGCGATCGAAAGGCCCGGGTGCACGCCCGTGCCGTGGCCAATTCCATGGCCATCGCCGATACGGTGTTCGCCGTCCTGGACCGCTATGCCCTGGATGTGGACCTGCTCCTCACCACTCCCGGGGAAACGTATAGCGATCACGCCTCGTTCTGGTCCGCAGGGTATGGAGCCGTGCTGGTGATCGAGGAGTTCGCCGGCGATGGGAACCCGAATTACCACACACCGAACGATCGGGTACAGTATTTCGATGTGCCCTATTTCGAGGACCTGGCCAAGCTTTCCATCGCCAGTGCGGCGGCGTTGGCGATCCCACACGACCCTACCGCCGCCGTGGTGGATATGGCCCCAGCGGCACCGGCGTTGATGTTGTACGCCTACCCGAACCCGACCGCGGACATGCTTCGGGTATGGGTGAACGTGCCCAAGACACAACAGCACCGGGTGGTGGTGTTGAACGCCATTGGCGAGCAGGTGCAGTTGTTGGCCGACGGTGTCCTGCGCGAAGGACGACAGGAGTTCGTTCTGGCGCCGGGCGTGCTCGCTCCGGGAGCGTACGTGGTGGTGGCCTATCCCGAGCAGGGCGAACCGGCCTCCGTGCGTGTGCTCCGGGTGCCGTGATCAGTGTTTACTGAAGCGCAAGGTGGTGGCCTTTCCATGGACTTCCACGATGCGGAGCAGGTAGTTCCCGCTGGGAAGGGAATGCACCGGTAACTGGGCCACCGGGCCATGTGTGCCGGTATGCACGGCCACCTGCCGACCATCGAGCCCCAGTACCTCGAAGTGGTCGACCGCGCGGCCACCGGTGCCTACGAAAAGGTGTTCCGTAGCGGTGGTGGGCGAAAGCGTGAAAGGACGCTCGGCGGGCAGGTCGGGGACCGCGCTTGCGTCCAGCACGATGATACGGCCGGTCTGGGTGGCCGAGTGTCCCTCCGTGTTGCACATGTAGTTGTACACCCCGGCCACGGTGAAGGTGTGCGAGAAGGTCCACTGTTGGTTGGATGGCGTGCCGCTGGAGAATCCTTCCGGGTTGGTGGGGAAGAAGAACTGATCGGCGTTCACGTTGTGGGTGCCGGACACGTTGGTCCAAGTAACGACATCGCCCACCTGGATGTTGAGCACGTTGGGGCTGTAGTACGGCAACGTTGGGCCCAAGGTGCTGCCACCGGTCTCCACGAAGTGGGTGGTTTGGGCGGCCATGGCCATCGGCAACGTGACCAAGAGGCTGGCGAGGAGAGTGTTCCGGTTCATCGTTTCGAAAGTATCGGTAAGTCGTATATCGGCCGTTCCCGGTGGCGCCTTATCCGAGGAAGCCTACTTCTTGGAAGGGGTCAGGTACCGGTCCATGTGGTCGAGCACTTTGTCCATCAGGTGTACGCGGTCGCGGCCGCGTACGTTGTGTCCGTGCCCCGGGTAGTCGAAGAAGTCCACGCGAACACCGTGGTCCACGCAGGCTTTGATGAAGCTGAGCGCATGTTCGGGCAGGACCACATCGTCCTTGCCGCCAGTGATCAGGAGGAGCGGGTCCTGTAGCTTGTTGGCCTGTAGCGTCAGGTTGGTCGCCGCATACCCTTCGGGGTTCTCCTGGGGCGTGTCCATGTAGCGTTCGGTGTACATCACCTCGTACATCCGCCAGTCCATGACCGGGCCGCCGGCCACACCCACCTTGAACACGCCGGGGTGCCGGGTGAGCATGGCCGTGGTCATGTGGCCACCGAAGCTCCAGCCATGCACGCCGATGCGTTCACCATCCACATAGGGCAGTTCCTTCAGGAAGGCCACACCCTGCATTTGATCCTTCACCTCGAGTTCGCCCAGCCGGCGGTGCACCGCTTGTTCGAAGGCCTTGCCGCGGTTGGCGCTGCCATGTCCATCCACCGTCCACACCAGGTAACCGCGCTCCGCGGCCTCCAGCATCCAGAGCGAGGCACCACCGAGGAATGAATTGGTGATGAGCTGCATGTGCGGGCCGTTGTACACATAGATCAGTACCGGGTAGCGCCGTGCGGGGTCGAAGTGGCTCGGTTTGATCAGCCGGGCGTTGAGGTGGTCGCCCTGGGCACCGGGGATGGTCAGGAGTTCGATGGTCCCCCGGGTGACGCCCTCGAGCGGGTCTTTCGAGGTGAGCAGCGTTTTCAGCACCTGGCCGTTCTGGCTGCTGCGCACGACCACTTTGCCCGGTACCGTGGTGCTGCTCCAGGAGTCGATCAACAGGCTGCCATCGTGGCTCAGCTGCCCATGGTGCGTGCCGGGCTCGCTGGTGAGCTTGGTCACCTTGCCGGAACCGATCTCGACCCGGTAGAGGTGGGTCTCGGTGGCCCCGGTGGGCCTGCCGGCTTGGATACGTTCGGTGCCTTCCACGATCACGAAGGTGCCTTTCGGGTCCGTGCCCAGGACTTCCTTCACCGCCCATGGACCTTGGGTGAGCTGTTTCACCGCGCGGTCGGTGGTGCTGTACAGGTACAGGTGGTTCCATCCGTCGCGCTGGCTTTGCCAGAGGTATTGGCCACGCCGTGTCTTCAGGAATTGCGCGGGGTGCTGTGGCTCCAGGTACACGGGGTCGTGCTCCTGCACCAAGGTGGCCGTGGCCTGCCCGCTATGCACATCGTAGGCCACCATGCGCAGGTTCTCGGTGGCGCGGTCCAGGTGCACCACGTGGATCCGTTGTTCGTCCGGGGCCCAGGCGAGGTTGGTGAGGTACTGGTCCGCCGGTGTGCCGGTGCGAAGGAAGGTGGTGGTGCCGCGGCGCAGGTCGTACACCCCAATGGTGACCTGGTGGCTGCTGTCGCCGGCCATGGGGTAGCGGATCTTGTCGAAGGTGCTGGGCTTGGTGCTGATGTCCTCCAGGTAGTAAGGTGTCACCATGCGTTCATCCATCCGGTAGAATGCGAGCAGGTTGCCATCCGGCGACCAGAAGGTGCCTTTGGTGACGCCGTATTCCTGGCGGTGCACGCTCTGGCCGTTCACGATGCCATCCGTGCCGTCGCGGGTCACACGCACGGGCTCCGCTGTGCCGGGCTGTTGGATGTACAGGTCGTTCCCGATGGTGAAGGCGATGGCTCCCGAGGGGTGGAAGTCCTCGTGGTTGGCATCGGCCGGTAGCGCAGTGGCCTGGGTGGCCTTGGCGCCGAGCGTGTGTACATGGAACCGCCCGTTGTGGTGGAACCTGAACCGGTCCGGGCCGAGCCAGGTGAGCGGTGGAATGCCCTTGAGCTTCACCGTGTCGCTGAGTGCGGCGTTCAAGGTGGCGAGGTCGAGGATCGGCCGATCGAGGCTCTTGCCCGGGCCGCCGGTCATGAGCTGGTCGCCCTTCACGTAGCTGAACGCCGTGGTGCCTTCGATCCATTGCAGGCCGCGCAGGCGTTCCGGGGCATGGTCCGTACCGGCTTTCAAGATGGCGTCGCGCAGGCTCAGGGTGATCTGTGCAGGTGCATTGTTCAGGAGCACGTAGCAAAGCAGGAGGGCGGTGTGGCGGAGTCTGTTCATGGGTCGGTACGGCGAAGATGGTGATGCGGCACGATCTGGATCATTTTCCCGGCGGTCCGAATTCCGGTGCAAGGAGGAAGCTGCTGTCCGTGAGCGCCTCCAGGAAGCGCACGAGATCATCGCGTTCTTCGCCGTCCAGTTTCACCAGCCCCAGCTTCCAGGCGAACAGGTGGTCGTCGAAATTGGGGGCGTCCACGTGCACGCGGTCGGCATAGAAGTCCACCACTTCGCGCAAGGTGGCGAAGCGGCCATCGTGCATGTAGGGTGAGCTGGCGGCGATGTTGCGCAGGGTGGGCGTCTTGAACCGGCCGTTGTGCTCAGGGCGCCCGGTGTATCCCCCCATGCCCAGGTCCACGGGGCGAGGATCAAGGCCGATGTTGGCCACCGTGTGGTCCTGGAAGAGGGGTAGCTCGTGGCAGTCGGAACAATGGGCCTTGCCGAAGAAGAGCTCCTGGCCACGCCGTTGCGCCGGGGTGAGGGCTGTGCTGTCGCAGCCGTAGTGGAAGCGGTCGAAGGGCGAGTCGAACGAGATCAGTGTGCGCTCGAACTGGGCCAGCGCGTAGACCACGTGCAGGCTGTCGAATTCCAGGGTGCCGAAGGCCGCTTGGAACAGGGCATCGTATCCGGGGCGTTCGCGCAAGCGGTGGATGATCTCGGGCCAGCTATTGAACAACTCCCGGTGATCGCGCACCGGCTCGAATGCCTGTAGCTCGAGGGTGAGGGCCCGGGCATCCCAGAAGAAGAAGTGGTTCCAAGCCAGGTTCACGAGCGCCATGGCGTTGCGTGCCCCTTGCTGCCCTTCGATCCCCTGCGAGTATCGTTCGGGGTCGCTGAAGGCGTGGGCCTGGAGGTGGCAGCTACCGCAGCTCAGGTCATGGTCGCGGGAGAGTGCGGGTTCGTAGAAGAGGCGGCGCCCCAGGGCGATGCCTTCCACGGTGAGCGGGTTGTCGTACGGCGCTATGGGGAAGTGCATGGAGTCCACGGCCCATGGCGGGTATCGCAGGGTATAGGGGGTGGGGGGCGGGTGCCTGGTGGTGCCTGGGCCGCTCAATGGCCGGAAGCAGCCGGATGCGAGGGTCAGGTAGGCCGCCACCACGATCGCCAAGGCCGTTCGCAGCGCCACGGTCAGTTCGGGTCGCTGAACGCCGGATCCGAGAGGAATACCGGGTCGGTGAGGGCATGGAGGAAGGCCACCAGGTCTGCACGTTCGGCGTGGTCGAGGTCCACCTGGTGCATGAGCCAGGGAAGCATGTGGCCGTCGAGGTTCGGGGTGGAGAGCACCACGTCGCGGGCGTAGAAGTCCACCACCTCGGCGAGGGTGGCGAAACGGCCATCGTGCATGTAAGGCGCGGTCACCGCGATGTTGCGGATCCCAACGTTCTTGAAGCGACCGCGGTCGGCCTCGTTGCCGGTGATCCCCATCAGGCCGAGGTCGTCATCCCCAGGGAGGCCCACGTTCTGGATGTTCTGGTCGTTGAAGCGAGGGGGCATGTGGCAATCGGCACAATGCCCTTCGCCGAAGAACAGGTCCATGCCCCGGCGCTGCGGCTCGGTGAGGGCCGAGCTATCACCCAGGAAGGCGAACCGGTCATAGGCCGAATTGAACGACACCAGGGTGCGCTCGAACTGTGCGATGGCCTTGACCACGCGCATGCTGTCGATCCCTGGGGTGCCGAAGGCCTTGGCGAAGAGTGCCGGGTACTCCGGATGGCTCCGAAGGCGGTCTTCCACCGTGGGCCAATCGTTCCGCATCTCGGCCGGGTCGCGCACCGGACGCAAGGCTTGGTCTTCCAGCGAGGAGGCCCGGGCATCCCAGAAGAAGATGTGTTCCCAGGCCAGGTTCTGCACCGGCATGCTGTTGCGTCGCCCTACACTGCCATCCGTGCCGATGGAGAAGCGGCGCGGGTCGGTGAAGGCGTGCTCCTGCCGGTGGCAGCTCGCGCAGGACATGGAGTAGTCGTTGGACAAGGCTTTTTCGTAGAACAGTTTCCGGCCCAGGGCCACGCCTTCCACGGTCAGCGGGTTGTCCGCTGGCAGGTTCAAGGGGTAGAATTCGTCCTCCGCCCACCACGGTATGTCCAACGTTAGCGGGGTGGGACCGGAACCCACGGTGTTGTCGGACATCGCAGGGTCCTTGCGGCAGGCGGCAAGCACCATGATCGGCCCCAGCACGGCCAGCAGCGGTCTTCCCAGGTTGCGCATGCGCTACGAAGTTCGCGGTTATCGGCCACCCCGCCCCTGCGTTCGGTCATCCTCCTTTCCGGGATGTTGGGAAGGCTGAGGTGGTCACAGGATGTTCACCTCGCGCTCCAGCTCCACGCCGAACTTCTCCTTCACGGTGCGCAGCACATGTTCGCTGAGGTCGTAGACCGCCTTTCCGGTGGCGCCGCCTCTGTTCACGAGTACCAGCGCCTGTCGGTCGTGTACGCCGTGCGTGCCGAGCGAATGGCCCTTCAGCCCGGCACGTTCGATCAGCCAGCCGGCGGCGAGCTTCGCCAAACCAGGACCGGCGGGGTAGAAGACGAGGTCGGGGTGTTCCGCCCGGATGCGGTCCGCGAGTTCCTGAGGCACCACGGGGTTCTTGAAGAAGCTGCCCGCGTTGCCCAGCACGGTGGGGTCGGGGAGCTTGCTCCGGCGGATGGCGATCACCGCATCGCTCACATCGCGCAACGTGGGCTGCGTGATGCCCATGCGCTCCAGCTCCTGCTGGATGTTGCCGTAGCTCGTGTTCAGCACGGCCTTCTTGTTCAGGCGGAAGGTGACGTTGAGGATCACGTACCGGTCCCGGCCCGCGCGCTTGAAGAAGCTCTCGCGATATCCGAAAGCGCAGGCCTCCTTGTCGAAGGTGACCACCTCGCCATCCGCGATGCGCAGGGCCTCCAGCGAATCGAAGGTGTCCTTGATCTCCACGCCGTACGCGCCGATGTTCTGCATGGGCGCCGCGCCCACCTTGCCGGGGATCAGCGAAAGGTTCTCTACGCCGCCCCAGCCGTGTTCCACGCAATGCAGCACGAAGGTGTGCCACGTCACCCCCGCGCCCGCCTTCACCCATACGTGGTCGGCATCTTCGCGCACCACTGCTATGCCGGGTATCGCGTTCAGCAGCACCGTGCCGTGGAAGTCGCGGGTGAAGAGAACGTTGCTACCTCCGCCGAGGATGAGCAGCGGAGCGCCTAGCACCTCCGGCAGCGCCAGCAGCGCGCGTAGTTCGTCCACGGTGAGGAAGCGGCCAAGGCGGTCGGCGGTGGCGGCGATGCCAAAGGTGTTGAACGGTTGAAGGCTGGCGTTGTGCTGGATCGGCATGGGAACGGACGCAAGTTTACTGACGCTGCACTCGTCGTTCTTGGCGGCCACCGCCCGGCTTGTACACAGGCCACCGGTAACAGAGTATGCCCCGCGCATCTTCGGCCGCTATTGAATGTCCAACGGGTATTCGGGGGCGGACTCCTTCATGGGCGATGTTCAGATCACCGGGGATCTCTACCATGGGACGTCGATGATCTTCTCGGACGAGAATTTGAAAGAACAGGTGGAGGACGTTGAAGGAACAGGCGAATTGCTCCATGCGCTCCGATCCGAACGATCCCACTACACGGCGGAGGTAGAGGAGTGCATGGGCCTCCCGGATACCCAGCAGTTCGGCTTCATCGCACAGGAGGTGGAGGAGGTGCTACCTGAACGCGTATCGGCTACCACGCTTGCGGCCGAACGCGATACCGCCGGTCAGGAGATCCATCCTTCACAGGACCTGAAGGCGGTGAATCATGCGGGCATCATCCCGTTGTTGGTCGCGGGGTACCAAGAGCAGCAACGCACCATCGGAGTACTGACCGACCGATTGGACGTTCTGCAGGAGCAGCTCGCCGCCTGCTGCGCCAACCCCGACGGCGGCCGGGTTCTGCAA
>CAUJED010000116.1:0-4844 GCA_963169535.1 Bacteroidota bacterium
TGAAAGAACCGGTCGATCCAATGGTGAAAAGGTGAAAGGGTGAAAAGCGTGAGAAGGTGAAATGCCTCGCACCCTTTCACGCTATCACCCCAGTGGTACAGATCGCTGAGCTCGGCCGGATCTTCATCACCGGCTCAGTAATACGAAATGGTATATGGGTACCTCGAAGAACCCACAGCCGGTCAACACGGCATGCACAACGGCTCAGGATCCACAGCATTACGCCTGAATAGCAACATGCAATTCATTGATCCTCAACCAACTACCATGCCTGATAGAGGATCAACGAACCTAATGAGCACCAAGAAGTGCACACCAACATTGGCCCACTCCCGATCCGTTGGCGTAAGGATAAATGGTTAGAATTGCGATCGACGGGTCTACTCTCTCGGACCCCAAACCGCACAAACACTTTTCAGGAACATCATGCTCAAACATCTACTCCCGCTCACATTCGGACTGACGTGCACCTTAGGCTACGGCCAAGGCGATGTGGTGGTCCAGGTCATTACCCCGAATTCCATTGCAGGAAGTTATGCCAACACCTACGCTACAGCGGCCAACGGTTGGAGTGTACCCGACCTTTTGCTACCGGAGAACGCCGTACAAAGGGAGCTGGTCCTCGGTTTCGATGGTACTGCGGCCGATTCGCTGGGTTGTGAACCCCTGGTGAACGGTGCAGAACTGGACGGCAAGATCGCGGTGATCTATCGCGGATCCTGCAATTTCTCCTTGAAAGCCTTGCACGCACAAGAGGCCGGAGCTGATGCTGTCCTGCTGATCAGCAATAGCGATGCACTGAACATCAACATGCAAGGTGGGGACTACGGCGCACAGGTGACCATCCCCGTGGTGATGATCAATCAAACGGATGGTGCCACGATCCGTTCGGTGATGGAACAGGAGCCGGTGACCGCGTTCATCGGGAACAATTACGGCGCCTTCCCCACGAACTTGAGCATGGATGTGTATGACGTAATGGTTCCTCCCGCAGCAGGGTACCCGAGCATTCTGGCGAGTAGCGCCGATGAATACGGGGCCGTGCTGGGCGGATACGTGCACAACTTCGGCTCAGAGCTCCAAAGCAGCGCCCGGCTCCGCGCGGTGATCACACAGAACGGGACCGAGGTGTACAATGAGGTCGGTGAAGCGCTGAACCTGGCTCCTGGTGACAGTACGTTGATCCTGCTCCCTGCATTCACACAACCCAGCTTGTCCGGAGCATACATCATCACGTACACCGCAGAAGCGGATCTTCCGGATGATTTCGACGCGGACAACACCTTCACCACCTCCGTCTACTTCGGCGACCTACTGAGCTATGCGCCTATTGACGCGAGCACCAACCTGCCAACCGGCGATGTCGGTGTGGTACCGAGCGGCTTCGGGAGTGGTTTCCGCACGTGCATCTCCTTCATCGACTCCAACGCCAGCCGCCTTGCGGTGACCGGCCTACATTTCACCGGAAGCACACCTGCGGACCGTGCCGCCCCCGTGGATACCTCGCTGATCAACATGGATGTCTATGCCTACGCCTTCCAATGGGTGGATCTGATCACCGACTTCTACGCACGTCCGACGGACAACGGCCTGGTGTCCATAACCAATGGCAATGGCACCTACACGTACACCAGCGACCTGCAGGATGAGTCGATCTTCATCCCATTCGCTGCTCCGCTCTCCCTGATGGACAACCAGCGTTACCTGTTCTGCGTGGAAACACAGGATAGCCTGGTACGGCATGGATGGAACGACCAATTGGACTACGAGACCACAGGATCCCAGACGCTCTCTCCCACCACGTTGATCTATGCTGGTCAATGGTACAATGGGTTCACCGGCCTGGCCGGTGCTCCTTCCGTGGCCGCGAAAACCATGGACATCAACAGCATTGGTATCCGTGAGGATGAAAAAGTGGAGCTCACTCCCTTCCCGAATCCGACCGCGGACCTGGTGCGGATCCCCATGCGCGGGCACCACGGTGCTGCAGTGTTGCGGATCTTCGGATCGGATGGTACGTTGTGCTCGGAACAGAAGACGAGCATCACATCCAATGAGGTGATGAGCGTGGACCTCACCGGCATGAGCGCAGGCACCTACATGTTCCAGCTGGAATTCGAGAACGGAAAACGTTCCGACTTCCGCGTGGTGGTGGCGAAATAGTCATTGCAGTCCGACCAAAAAGCGGCTGCTCCGAAAGGGGTGGCCGCTTTTCATTTCCACCTCTGAATGGAACACCGGTGACGCAGATCAACATGATCAACACAGATGGTGCATTGATCTGTTCCAGATCAGCGCTCATCTGCCCTATCGGCGCAACCAGTGTTCTACTGAACCCCTATTCCCCGATATCCTCGTTCCACAGTTCCGGCTCCGCAGCGATGAACTCCTCCATCATCTGCACGCATTCCGGTAGATCCAGGTCGATCACTTCCACACCGTGACTTTCCATAAAGGCGCGGGCGCCAGGAAACGTGCGCGATTCCCCCACGATCACCTTCTTGATCTTGAACTGCACGATGGTGCCCGCGCACATGTAGCAGGGCATCAGCGTGGAATAGATCACCGTGCCCTTGTAGCTGCCGATGCGGCCAGCGTTATTGAGGCAGTCCATTTCGCCGTGGAGAATCGGGTTCTTCTCCTGCACGCGTTTGTTGTGACCGCGGGCGATGAGCTTTCCATCACGCACGAGCACGGAACCGATCGGGATGCCACCTTCTGACCGGCCCAGGCGGGCTTCGTCGATGGCGGCTTGCATGAATTCGTCCATTCGATCAGCCCTTGTAATGCCTCGGCTTCTTCTTCGCCAGCGCCTCTGCCGGCTCCGGCACCCAGTGGTGCAGCCCACCGGCCAGCTCATCATTGAAGCTTTTCGGGATGTTCCCCGCGGCCGTTCGCTCACCCCATGTAAGGTGCTGCGTCGCGTCGTCGCGGCGTTCCATGGTGATGCAGCCTTCCACCGGGCAAACCAGTGAACACAGGTTGCACCCCACGCAATTCTCGTCGATGATACTGGGGATGCGGTTCGCCGGATCGGTGCTCAGCGCGATGGCCTGGTGCGCACCGTCCTCGCAGGCGGTGTAGCACAGTTGGCAGCCGATGCACTTGCTTTCGTCGATGCTGGCGGTGACCTTGTACTTGAGGTTGAGGTCCTCCCAATGCTTCACGTTCGGCAGCGCCTTGCCGCGGAAATCCTCGATCGTCTTGAAGCCCTTCTCGTCCATGTAACGTTCCAGGCCGCTTTTCAGATCGCGGATGATGCCAAAGCCGAAGTGCATCACGGCCGTACAGACCTGAACGCTGGTGGCACCAAGCAGGATGAACTCCACGGCATCGCGCCAGTTCTCCACGCCACCGATCCCGCTGATGGGCAGATTCACCTCGGGGTGTTGAGCACAGTTCTTCACCATGTTCAGCGCGATGGGCTTCACGGCCGGGCCACAGTAGCCGCCGTTGGTGCTCTTACCGTCCACGATCGGGTAGGGAACGAACTGGTCGATATCCACACCCACGATGCTCTGGATGGTATTGATCAGCGAGATCGCATCGCTGCCACCGGCCCTTGCCGCACGTGCCGGACGTGTGATGTCCGAAATGTTCGGTGTGAGCTTGGTGATCACCGGGACCTTTGCCACCTCCTTCACCCACTCCACGATGGTCTGCAGCACCTTCGGCTCCTGTCCCACCGCGCTGCCCATGCCGCGCTCGCACATGCCGTGCGGGCAACCGAAGTTCAGTTCGATGCCATCAGCACCGGCATTCTCCACATCTCGGACGATGTTGTGCCACTCTTCCCGTGTCTCTACCATCAGCGATGCGATCACCGCGTGGTCCGGGAAACGCTTCTTCACCTCGCTGATCTCGCGCAGGTTGTCGCGCAATGGCCGGTCGGTGATGAGCTCGATGTTGTTGAAGCCCACCATGCGTTTGTCGCGATAGTTCACGCTGCCGTATCGGCTGCTCACGTTCACCACGGGCACGCCGAGCGTCTTCCACACGGCACCGCCCCAGCCCGTGTCGAAAGCCTTCATGATCTGGTAGCCGGAGTTGGTCGGTGGCGCTGAGGCGAGCCAGAATGGGTTCGGGGACTTGATACCGGCGAGGTTGGTTCGGAGATCGGCCATTTGATTAGCTGATTAGCGGATGTGGGGATTAGCTGATGGCGTGGTGGGCGACAGCTACCTGGTGTTCTTTCGTTCCAGCAGACGTTGCTTACAGGTGCCTATGATCTTGTTCAAGATGCGCATGACACGTTGGATGCGGGCAATGAGATCTTCATCAACGCCCTTGTCCTGCGTGGCGGCTATGAGGTAATACCAGTATTCGGCTTCGTCGGCTTCTTTCAGTGCGATCTTCAGCTTGTGAACGAAGTCCCTGAGGCTTTCGGCGTTCTGAGCCTCCTTGGAATTCGCTCCTGTCGAACATGCCGACCGCTCGAACTGGTCGATCAACCATGCCCGTTCGCAACCGAGTTGATCCACGATGCGAATGGTGCGAACGGATAATTCAAAGGTCTCTTTGAGCAACAGGTTGTCCCGATAAAGCGGACTTCCGGAATAGCTCGCCTGTGGCTCTTGCACGATAGAAGCATCGAGCGACGCCAACCGATCTTCCTCGATCACGGCATCACAGATCGCCAGCCAATCAGCTCGATCACCAGGAATGAACTCTTCGAACTCTTCCATAGCGTCAGGTATTTCATCAGCTAATCCGCTGATCGTCACATCAGCTGATCACTTCCTCAGGTACGCATCGATCCCATGCGCCGCCTTCTTCGCTTCAGCGGCCGCATTCACCACTTCCACCCCGCCATTCACCGCATCGCCCGCGGCGAAGTACTTCGG
>CAUJED010000117.1:0-8191 GCA_963169535.1 Bacteroidota bacterium
CTATCATTCGTCCAGACGAGGCGCTCCGAAGAGAGGATACTGGATCGAAGTATCCGACTGAGGAGCAACAAAGTATGGGCGAATGAGAGCAAGCGATGACCGCTGTGCTTCTTTCTCATGAACGCCGCCGGAACGAGGTTCTTCGAGGTACCCTTATGCTATGCCGGATCACCGCTGACGTTCTCACAGTCCTGCGGTAAGTGCGCTCCAAAGTCCACCCTTCGGCGCCGGTGCCACCACCGTGATCCGTTGCCCTGTGCCGGGATCATCAAAGGTTATGGAACGTGCATGCAGCATGATGCTACGATCCTTCTCCCCACGGCGTGCACCGTACTTCACATCGCCTTTGATGGGCCACCCCGCCGAGCTGAGCTGTGCCCTGATCTGGTGGAACGCACCACCGCTCGGAACCACCTGGACCAGGGAGTACCGCTCACCTTGCGCCAACGCGGACACCTGTAACATGGCCGTGGCCTCTTCACCGACCACCGGTAGCACACGCGCCTTCTTCGACCTCGGATCCCGCGCGACCATCCCCTCGATCACCCGTTCGCCCTGCAACAGACCTTCGACGATGGCCCAGTACACTTTGTGCACCGAGCGATCGCGAAAACATCTGTTCAATGCCGCGGTGGCCGTTGGCGAACGGCCGAAGAGCACCACCCCGCTCACCGGTCTATCCAGCCGATGGGTCAGTTGGATCGATGGCTCACCGAGGTGTGCACGCGACCACGACAACAGGTCCGCATCGCCGGTAGGGTCGGCCTGCACCGGCATACCGGCCGGTTTCCACACGGCCAAGATCCACGCATTCTGCCAAAGGATCGTGGGCTGTCGTGGCACTTGGTCCATGGCACGCATCACAACCGAGCATCTACCTACGCCTCCATGGCTTTCCCGAAGGTGGGCTGCTCAATACTGTTCATCGGCATTGGGGAAATCCCTGGACCGCACATCGGCGATATAAGAGGACACCGCCCCGGTGATGACCTCGTGCAGATCGGCATAGCGGCGCAGGAACCGTGGATTGAACTCCTTGTTGATACCCAGCATATCATGCAGTACCAACACTTGTCCATCCACTCCATTGCCCGCCCCGATGCCGATCACCGGAATGCTCACGCTGGCCGCCACTTCCTGGGCCAGTCGCGCGGGGATCTTCTCCAGCACGATGGCGAAACAACCGGCCTCCTCCAAGAGCTTGGCATCGGCCCTGAGGCGCTCGGCCTCGGCTTGTTCCTTGGCACGGACCACATAGGTGCCGAACTTGTAAATGCTTTGTGGGGTAAGGCCCAGGTGCCCCATCACGGGGATCCCCGCGGTAAGGATCCGTTCGATGGAGGAGATGACCTCACGCCCCCCCTCGAGCTTCACGGCGTGGGCACCGCTCTCCTTCATGATGCGGATCGCGGAATTGAGCGCTCCTTTGGAGTTGCCCTGGTACGTGCCGAACGGAAGGTCCACCACGATCAGTGCCCGGGCGCACCCCCGTACCACGGACGAGGCATGGTAGATCATCTGGTCCAGGGTGATCGGCAAAGTGGTCTCATGGCCGGCCATCACGTTACTGGCACTATCGCCCACCAGGATCACATCGATACCTGCACCGTCCACCAAGCGGGCCAGTGAATAGTCGTAGGCGGTGAGCATGGAGATCCGCTGGCCGGCGGCCTTCATCTCCTGCAACGTATGGGTGGTCACCCGCTTCGGGTTGGCGGTTCCTGTGCTCATGCCGTCAAAGCTACGGGAAGGGGCCCAACGGCCGCGGGCATCAGCCCCGCCGTTTCGGCCATGCCCATACGGCTACCGCGCCCATCCCAGGACCGACCGTTGGCCAGATCCTGATCAGGAGAACAAGCACACCCCGACAACCCTTCTATCTTTGGCACTTGGGCATTCCGCCACCTCGCATGCAACGAACGGCAATTTTCCTGGGCCTCTGCGCCATACTCACCGCCTGCAGCACCGACCTGGACATCAACGCACCGTACAAGAACGTCACGGTGGTCGAAGGCCTGCTGAACATGCGCGATAGTGTTCACCTGATCAAGATCAACAAGGGTTTCCTGGGCGAAGGCGATGCCTTGGTCTATGCCCAGGTGCAGGACTCCAACGAATGGAGCGCCGACGCCTTCGAGTACGCCCGTGTGGTACGCCTGCTCAATGGCCAGGCGGTAGGCACCTTCCCTTTACAGGACACGGTGGTCAACGACAGGCTGCCTGGCACCTTCTACGGACCCACCCAACGGCTCTACAAGTTCTCGGACCCCTTCCGGGAGGTGAAGATGATCGGCGGGGTGCCGGTAACGCTGTACCTGGATGATGACAGTGAGTACCGGATCGAGCTGAAGGTGAAAGGCGAAGAAGTGACTTCGGCCACCACCATCGTGAACGACTTCAGTTTCCAACAGGCCGATCAAAGCACCGACCAGGTCATCAACCTGATGGCCGCCTCGGACTTCGGGACCTTTGAACTGAACTGGAACACCGGGCGGAACGGGAAACGATATGTTGCGGACTATAGGGTGAACTACCGCGAGGTGCGGAATGGGACCACCGGAGAGCTTAAGACGGTGACGCGCCGGATCGGTACGGTGGTGAAACGAAGCACCGGGAGCAACGAAGCCATGGCCGTTGCCATGGACGGACGGCGCTTCTTCGAGGACCTGGCCGCGAGCATCCCGAACGATCCGGAAGTCCAACAACGGATCTTCCTGGGCGTGGACTTCGTGGTTTCCGTGGCCAATGATGAGTTCCACACCTTCCTCACGTTGACCGAACCCATCTCCGGGATCATCGAAGACCGCCCCACGTACTCCAACATCGAGAACGGCTATGGCATCTTCGGCAGCCGGTATGTGAAAACGATCGCCGGCAAACGACTGGGGGCCACCTCGTTGAACCAATTGGCCGAAGGCGACATCACCGGCCATTTGCGTTTTTGTTCGGGAATGCCGGGTGATGTGCTTAGTTCGCACTATTGCCCCTGACGATCTGTCCTTTTGTCAGTTCCGAAGCCCGCATGCGATGCGGGCTTCGTCGTTCTTGGCAGGTTGGTGGTCCGGAAACGGCACTGGCATGAAGCTTGACCAACGCGGACGTCGGCCATAATGGTATGGCCCGAAGAACCAACCAAAAGAAACGCCTGCGCCGGGCTACGGCGCTTCGAGCATGAGCAAGATCATCGGGATCGATCTGGGGACCACCAACAGTTGCGTAGCCGTGATGGAGGGCAACGAACCGGTGGTGATCACCAACAGCGAAGGGAAACGCACCACCCCGAGCGTGGTGGCATTCGTGGATGGCGGGGAGCGCAAAGTGGGAGACCCTGCGAAGCGCCAAGCCATCACCAACCCCACCAACACCATCTTCTCCATCAAGCGCTTCATGGGCAATACCTATGAAGAGGATGCCAAGGAGATCGCCCGCGTACCCTACAAGGTGGTGCGTGGAAGCAACGGCATGCCGCGCGTTGCCATCGGCGACCGCGACTACACCCCGCAGGAGATCAGCGCCATGATCCTGCAAAAGATGAAGAAGACCGCAGAGGACTACCTCGGTACCACGGTGAGCGAGGCCGTGATCACCGTTCCGGCCTACTTCAACGACGCGCAACGTCAAGCCACCAAAGAGGCCGGTGAGATCGCGGGGTTGAAGGTGCGCCGCATCATCAACGAGCCCACAGCGGCCGCACTGGCCTATGGCTTGGATAAGAAGGACAAGGACCAGAAGATCGTGGTGTTCGACTGCGGTGGTGGCACCCACGACGTGAGCGTACTGGAGTTGGGCGATGGCGTGTTCGAAGTGAAGAGCACCGAGGGCGACACCCACCTGGGTGGCGACGACTTCGACCAGGTGATCATCGACTGGCTGGCCGAAGAGTTCAAGAACGACGAAGGGCTTGACCTGCGCAAGGATCCCATGGCCCTGCAGCGGTTGAAGGATGCCGCCGAAAAGGCCAAGATCGAACTGAGCAGCACCACCAGCAGCGAGATCAACCTGCCGTACATCATGCCGGTGAACGGCATTCCGAAGCACCTGGTCCGCAGCCTCACCCGCGCCAAATTCGAACAGCTGGCGGATAGCCTGATCAAGCGCACCATCGCCCCCTGCGAAAGCGCCCTGAAGAACGCCGGCCTGAAGGTGAGCGACATCGACGAGGTGATCCTGGTGGGTGGCAGCACCCGCATCCCGGCCATCCAGGAAGCCGTGAAGAAATTCTTCGGCGGCAAGGAGCCCAGTAAAGGCGTGAACCCCGACGAGGTGGTGGCCATCGGAGCCAGCATCCAAGGCGGTGTGCTCACCGGCGAGGTGAAGGATGTGCTGTTGCTGGACGTGACCCCGCTGAGCCTTGGTATCGAGACCATGGGCGGTGTGATGACCAAGCTGATCGAGGCCAACACCACCATCCCCACCAAGAAGAGCGAGACCTTCAGCACGGCCAGCGACAGCCAGCCCAGCGTGGAGATCCATGTGCTGCAAGGCGAACGCCCCATGGCTGCGGGCAACCGCACCATCGGCCGGTTCCACCTCGATGGCATCCCCCCCGCACCGCGCGGAGTACCCCAGATCGAGGTGACCTTCGATATCGACGCCAACGGTATCCTGCATGTCGGTGCCAAGGACAAAGCCACCGGCAAGGAGCAGAGCATCCGGATCGAAGCCAGCAGCGGCCTGAGCAAGGACGACATCGAAAAGATGAAGAAGGAAGCCGAGGCCAACGCCGACAGCGACCGCCAGGCTCGGGAGCGCGTGGACAAGCTGAACCAAGCCGACAGCCTCATCTTCCAAACGGAGAAACAACTGAAGGAGTTCGGTGACAAGATCCCGGCCGACAAGAAGCAGCCGATCGAAGACGCCCTCACCAAGCTGAAGACCGCCCACGGCGCACAGGACATGGCGGGTATCGACACGGCCATGGCCGAACTGAACAACGTGTTCAGCGCCGCCAGCGAAGAGATGTACAAAGCGGCCCAAGAAGCCCAGACCAGCGGAGCCAGCGGCGGCGCACAGGCCAACGCCAACAGCGATACCGAGGTGAAGGATGTGGACTTCGAAGAGGTGAAGGACGACAAGAAGTAAGCGTACCGACCGAAAAAGGAAAGCCCCGCGCCTCACAGCGCGGGGCTTTGTCTTTCTGCTCAAGGATCGATCAACGCACGGTGGCTAAACGTCCATCCTGGTAATCCTCCCGCTTGGTCACCGTGCCTTTTTCATCGAAATAGGTCCACGAACCAATGCGTTGGGTGTTCATGCGCGAGGGGTCGTACCGCGCACGTCCTTCGCAGCGCAGTGCCCCGCCCGGGTGGTATTCCTTCTGGATGAACTCCACCTTCTTCTTATCCACGAGCTGCAACGTGCTGACCGGATGGCCATCGGCGGCGAAAAGGTCCATGCGGAGGTAGTAAGGCTCGTGGCGGTGCCGCTCTTCCGCGTAACGCAACGTGCCATCCACATAGTGGTCCTCATACTGGACCGAAGTACCGTTCAGGTATCGGGTCTCCGAGCGTAGGTTCCCGTTGGAATGGTACATCCGTAACAAACTACGGACCGCATCCATGGACCGGAATTCGCGCTCCAGACTTCCATTCGGCCAATAGTTCTTGTAGATGGTCAACTGACCGGCATCGTAGTATCCACGATGCTTGAGGGCACCATCGGAATATCGGTCCTCCACCCAACCAAGGCAAGGGTATCCTGCGCACATGCGGATCGAATCACCACCAAGCACCTTGTTCATGCCCTCATAAACATTCATGTCCGGCGTAGGATCATCCCCCATATCGCCCATGATGTAATGCTCATCGTTAGCCAGGCTTTCGGGCTGCGCGATGCACGGAACCGCTGATCCGATCAGAGCAAAAGAGATGATGATAGGTGGTGGTGACATCCTCATGATGCCGATTCAACGGCTACTTCAAGGATCGTGTTACAGTCCATCGAACCAGCCCATCGATAAAAACAAGGCATTCGGCGATTCTTTTCAACCATTCATTGATCGCCTGAAAATCCAGCACCCGCCCTCGCCAAGTACCATCGAGGACCTTACATAAGTTACTGATATTCAATCAATAAATCCAGAAATGAACATCGCCGCTGGGCGTCAAACAATCCACCCATCAAGAACGTCCTGGTCGATGATATTAACAGGTTCGTCGGTAAAAAAATGATGTTCGTCGCTGATCACCTCTTGACATCCACCCCTCCGATCACGCAGCTTTACATCCGTTAAACACCAAACTCCTTCACCAATGCGAACGCCGATACTCGATCTCTTCCAACGGAGAAAGGCGCTGATGCATGGCCTTTCGGCCCTTCTGACGATCTTTCTGTTCAACTCCCGATCCCTGGCTCAGGTGCTTATCGCTCGGCAGGGGTTCGAGTCGCCGGAAGCTGCACCGGTCTGGAACATCACGGCCGGATCCGGCAACATCAGCACGACCACCGGCGGCGGATTTTTCGCTGATACGCCAGGATCGCAGCGGATCAGGAACGGCTCCCGTTCCTGGCAGGTGAATAACGGAACAGTATCCTTGGACCTGGCCACAGTGAACCTGGCTGGCTACTCTGATGTGGCTGTTACCGTACGGATCTCCAGCACGGCCACTTGGACTGGCGGCAATGGAGCGGACCTATCGGATCGCGTGCGGGTCTTCGCCGACCTCGACGGCGGCGGCTTCCCCGGCACACCGGACATCACGGTGACCGGCTCGAGCGCGAACAACGCCCGTTGGTCGTACAACAATGCCCAGAACGCCACCACCACCGCTGGCACCCCGATCACCCGCGCAGGCACCGCAGGCACCAACCAAGGCACCATCTATTCCACGCTGATCGTGAACATTCCCGATGGCACGAGTACGGTGGCCCTGCGTGTAACGGCCAACAACAACGCAGCCAGTGAGGTCTGGAACGTGGATGAGATCGAGCTACAAGGCATCCCTTGCACACCCAACGTATCCGTTTCACCATCCACGGAGATCTGTCCGGGCAACTCCACTACCCTTACCGCATCGGGGGCTACCGACTATACCTGGTCGCCCGCCACGGGGCTGAGTGGCACCACCGGCGCCTCGGTGACCGCCTCTCCGAGCAGCACCACCACCTACACGGTCACCGGCACGGACCCTGGCTGCCCCTTCAGCGGAACGGCCACCACCACCGTCACCATCACCCCCGGTGGCCCCACGGGAGTTATCGCATCCTCCACGGAAACAGTGGTCTGTGCCGGTAACCCCACCACCCTCAGCGCCAGCGGGGTCGGTACCGGGACCATTCTATCCAACAACTTCAATGCCGGTGCGGGATCCTGGACGGTCAACAACAGCCTCACCACCGGAGGCACTGCCGCGAACCGGGCGCTGGTGAACTGGACCAGTCGCGCGAACAGCTACACGTACAGTGGCAACACGTTCAACTCCAACGACAACAGCGCCTTCTTCTTGGCGAACAGCGATGCCGGGGGGAATGCCGTGACCACCAACACGATCCTGCGCTCACCCTCCTTCAGCACGGTCGGGTTCACCAGTGCCACGCTCACCTTCTACCACCACTACCGTTTCAATAGCGGTTCGGAACTAGGCTATGTGGAGGTCTCCACCGATAACTCGACCTGGACCGCGGTAGCCACCTACGGCGCCACGGTGGGGGCGGTGAACAACTTCCAGCTCGCCACGGTGGACCTCTCGGCCTATGACGGCCAGACCACGGTATGGGTGCGTTTCCGGTATTCCGCCACCTATGACTGGTGGTGGGCCATCGACAATGTCGCCGTCACGGGTACATCCAGCTCCGCGCTCACCTGGGCATGGACCTCCACGCCTTCCGGATTCACCTCGGCGGTGAAAGATCCCGGAGTGGTTTCGGTGGGCCAAACGCGCACCTACACCGTAACGGCCACGGCACCGAACGGATGCAGCGCGAGCAGCTCGGTCGCGGTGACCGCTGTAACGCCACCGGATGCGGGCAGCGACGGCTCCTTCACCACCTGCAGCAACAGCGCAGCGACCGACATGTTCACCCAACTGGGAGGAACGCCGGATGCTGGAGGAGCTTGGAGCGGCCCCAGCCCGGTGAGCGGCGGCATGTACGACCCGGCCACGATGGACCCCGGCGTGTACACCTACACGGTTAGCGCGCCACCCTGTGCCGATGCGAGCGCCACGATCACCGTAACGGAGAACACGGCCAC